>NZ_JBHVKW010000114.1:0-27051 GCF_042797905.1 Amycolatopsis sp. NPDC057786 | reverse complement strand
GTCGCAACCTTCAACGTTGCGAAAGTGGCTTTCGCAACGTCGCCACCTCGGCGCCGCCCTCGGACAAGGCGGAACTTTCGGACAGGAGACGAGCGGGCCCGTCCACGGTACGGTCTGCGGCATGGGCGCTGTCGAAAGCCACCTCCGGTTTGGTCTGGACCTCTATCGGGTGCTGGCGAGCCGCGCGGAGAACGCGTGCTTCTCGCCGTACTCGATCGCGAGCGCGCTCGGCCTGGTGACGCAGGCCGCCAAGGGGAAGACCAGAGAAGAGCTGATCGCCCTGCTCGGCGACCCGGAGGAGCTGGCCGACCTGCTGGGCAAGGCCTCGTCGCTGCTCGACGACGGCCCCGAACTCGCGGTCGCGAACACGCTCTGGGCCTGGGACGGGCTCCCGCTCGAAGACTCCTTCCGCGAGGAACTCGCCACCTGGCCGGGCGGGAAGGTCGAGAGCGCCCCGTTCGGCGACGATCCGGAGGCCGCGCGACGGCTGATCAACGCCGACGTCGCCGAGGCCACCCGCGAACTGATCCCCGAACTGCTGAAGCCGGGGACCGTCGCGCGGGACACCGTCGCCGCGATCGTCAACGCCCTGTATCTCAAAACCGCCTGGACCAACCCGTTCTCGCGTGACAACACCGCGCCCGCGGACTTCCACGCGCCGTCCGGCACCCGTACGGTGCCGACGATGTGGCTCGAAAAGCGGCTCGACCACACCCACGAGGACGGCTGGCAGGTCGTCCGCCTCGGCGCCGAGGGCGGGGTTGAGGCGGTCGTCCTGCTGCCGGACGGCGATCTCGACGACGCCGAACTAGACGCGGACAAGCTGGCGCGGCTGCTGGAGAACACGCGGTCCAAGACCATCGCCCTGTCGCTGCCGAAACTCGACCTCGACGTCGACAGCCCGCTGACGGCGAAACTCCAGGACCTCGGGGTGCGGACGATGTTCACCGCGGACGCGGACCTCACCGGGCTCGCCGACGACGACCGGCTTGAAGTGTCCGAGGTCGTCCACCAGTCCGTGCTTCGCATCGACGAACAAGGCCTCGAAGGCGCCGCCGCGACGGCGGTGCTGATGCGCTTGACGTCGCTCATCGTCGACGAACCGCTCGAAGTCGCCGTCGATCGCCCCTTCCTTCTGCTCGTCAGGCATGCCTCGACGGGTGTGATCTACTTTCTCGCCCGCGTTGTCGAGCCGTGAGGACGGTCAGTGAGTCTTTTCCAGGCTGAGGCGGAGGATGTGAAGGCTGGGAAGACTCCCACGAGACCCCGCCGGTTCGCTGCCGCCGACGCCGCCATCATGGGCGGCTTCCTGCTGTTCGCCTTCCTGCTCTACAACGGGCTCTGGCTCGATCTCAAGGAGGGCTATCTCTGGAACAGCGCGTCGGACCAGAACCTGTGGGAGTGGTTCTTCTCCGTCACCGCGGACAACGTGCTGCATCTGAGGAATCCGCTCAGCTCGCATTTCCAGAACCATCCGCTCGGCGTGAACCTGATGGCCAACACGGCCATGCTCGGCATCGGCATCCCGCTTTCGCCGGTCACGCTCACCTTCGGCCCGACGGTCACCTGGGCCATCGCGCTCACCGGCGGTCTCGCCGGCACCGCGGCGGCCTGGTACTGGGTCTTCTCGCGCCATCTGGTCACCCACCGGGTCGGCGCCGCCATCGGTGGCGCGTTCGCAGGGTTCGCCCCGCCGATGATCTCGCACGGCAACGCGCACCCGAACTTCGTCGCGTGGTTCGTCCTGCCGTTCATCGCGCTGCTGGTCTTCAAGATCGCCCGCGGCGAACGTCCCGTCCGCAACGGGATCTTCCTCGGCCTGCTGGCGGCGTACCAGATCTTCCTCGGCGAGGAACCGCTGCTGATCTTCGCGATGGCGTTCGCGATCTTCGCCATCGCCTACTTCGCGACGAACTACCGCGAGTTCCCGCCGATGGCGAAACCACTGGGGATCGGCGTCGGCATCGGGGTCCTCGTGGCGCTCGTGCTGTGCGCTTTCCCGCTGTGGTGGCAGTTCTTCGGCCCGCAGAGCTATCAGGCGATCGAGCACGGCCCGGTCGGGAACGACACGGCCGCGTTCACCCGGTTCGCGACGCAGTCGGTCGCCGGTCAGCCGCAGGCCGCCGCGGACGTGTCGATGAACCGCACCGAGGAGAACGCCTTCTTCGGCTGGCCGTTGATCGTGCTGATGGTGGTCGTCACCGCGTGGCTGTGGCGCGAGGTGTTCGCGCGGGCGCTGGCGATCTCGATGTTCGTGATGGCCTGGCTCTCGCTCGGCGTGCAGATCATCGTGGTGCACGAGGAAACCGGGATCCCGGGACCGTGGAAACTCTTCTCGGAACTGCCGCTGTTCGAGTCGCTGCTGGAATCGCGGCTCGCGATGGGCTGCATCCCGCTGATCGCCGCGCTGCTGGCGCTGGCGACCGAGCGCGTCTACACGGTCGCGTCGAAACTCCCCGAAGTGCCGGGGGAGCGGCGATTCCCGTTGCGGCTGCTGTGGATCGGCGTCGTCGTCGCGGTCCTGCTGCCGATCGCGCCGACGCAGCTGATCGTGAAGGAACGGCCGCCGACGCCGAGGTTCCTCGCCGACGGAACCTGGCGGAGCTACGTCGCGCCCGGCGGGACCGTGGTACCCGTGCCGTTGCCGAGTTCGGGCGAATCCGAACCGCTGCACTGGCAGATCGACGCGGGACTCGGCTATTCGATGCCGGAGGGTTACTTCGTCGGGCCGAGCGGCCCCGACGACAAACGCGGCCGCTACGGCGCCATCCAGCGGCCGACGTCGATCATCTTCGACCAGATCAAGCAGACCGGCGTGCCGGCGACGATCACCGAGTCGCAGCGGGTGCAGGCGCTGGACGATCTGCGGTACTGGAACGCCGACGTGCTCGTGCTGATCCCGCGCGAACACCAGGACGCCTTCCGGACCACCGTGGACCTGCTGCTGCGGAAGCCCGCCGAATTCGTCGACGGCGTCTGGGTGTGGGACGTCCGGACGATCACTCCCTGAGGGCGGCCCACCGCGAGCCCGCGAACGGTCCGTCCACGGACATCGCCAGGTGTGCGTTGACCCGGACCGTCCCGCTGCCGAGCCGTGCCGCGACTTCGGCGGCGTACTCCTCGTCCGCGCCCCACACCGAACCGCATACGCCGGGCGCCGCGGCGTTCGCCAGCCCGACCGCTTCGTCCACTGTGGAGCATCGGACGACCGGGAGTACCGGGCCGAACTGTTCCTCGGTCACGACGCGCATGCCGTCGTGCGCCTCGGCGAGGATCGCCGGAGCGAAGAAGTACCCTGGCCCGTCGAGCGGCCCGCCGGTCACGATCCGCGCGCCGTCCGCCCGTGCCTCGTCGGTGAGACCGGTGACGCGGTCGTACCGCGGCCGGTTGTTCACCGGGCCGAGCTGTGTCCCGGGTGTCCGTCCGTCGCCGACCACGACTCGCGCCGCCACGGCCGCCAGCGCCTCGACGACGCCGTCGTGGACGGACCCGACGGCGTAGACCCGCTCGACCGCCACGCCGATCTGGCCGCAGTTGGCGAAGGCGCTCCAGAAGAGCCGTTCCGCTATGGCGGCCGGATCCGTGCCGGGGAGGACGATCGCGGGATCGTTGCCGCCCAGTTGCAGCGTCAGCCGCCGCCATTCCGGCGCGGACGAGGCGGCCATCCGCCTCCCGGTGTCGGCCGATCCGGTGAAGTCGACCTGCCGGATCCCGGGATGGGCGACCAGATGCTCGCCGAGGGGATCCCGTCCGGTGAGTACGGTCAGCACGCCAGGCGGCAGCACCTGCGCCAGCATCCGGCCGAGGTGCAGGGTGGTGAGCGGGGTGCGCGGCGACGGCTTGAGCACCACCGTGTTCCCGGCGGCGAAAGCCGGCGCGAGTTTCGCGACGGCCGACTGCACGGGGAAGTTCCACGACGTGATCGCGGCGACCGGACCGCCGGCGTCATCTCGCGGCCCTGGCCGCGACCCGGCGAAGTACCGGAACCGCGACGCCGCCCCGGCGAACTCGGCTTCGGCCTCGTGAAGCGGTTTCCCTTGCTCTTCGGAGAGCACGGGGGCCAGCACCGGCGCGGCCTCCTCGACGACGACCGCGCACGACGCCAGCGCCGCGTGCCGATCCGAGACGTGCCAAGCAGGCCAGGCCTCGGCGGCGGCGCGTACCGCTTTGTCGACTTCGGCGGGCCCGCAGTCGGGGACAGCCGTGATCCGTTGTCCGGTGGCGGGATCCTCGACGGCGAGCATCGATCCTCCTCGGGGAGGGAAAGGGCCGACTCACCAGCCTACCTTCGATGATCGACTCGGGGTTCCGGCGAAAAGGCTAAATCGAGTCCTTTCCGGTCGCGTGGCGCGCGTCACCGGCGTTACCGTCACGTCCGAGCGGGCCGTCTCGTCCATTCGGTGATCGCAACCGCACGAGGAGGACACCATGCCGCGTATTCCCGCCGTGAAGACCGCCGAAGCCGGCTTTCTGCTGAAGCTGTTCTACAAGTTCGCCGGCAAGCGCTTCGGCGCCGTGCCCGAACCGATGGCCGTATACGCGCACCACCCGGCGCTGCTCCGGGCGAACGGCATGCACGAAATGATGGCGGAGAAGGCCAGCAAGACACTGCCGTCGAACGTGCGCGAGCTGGCCGTGTACCGCGTCGCGACCCAGCTCGGCTGCTCGTGGTGCATCGACTTCGGGACCATGCTGCAGCTGCACGAGGGTCTCGACATCGAACGGCTGAAGAACATCGACGACTACGCGAAGTCGCCCGCGTTCACCGACCAGGAACGGCTCGCGCTCGCGTACGCCGACGCGATGACCGCGAGCCCGGTGACCGCCACCGACGAGCAGGTCGCCGAGCTGGAACGGGAGTTCGGCCGCAAGGGCGTCATCGAGCTGACCTACCAGATCGGCCTCGAGAACATGCGTGCCCGGATGAACAGCGCGCTCGACATCACCGCGCAGGGTTTCACCTCGGGCGACGCCTGCAAGATCCCGCTTCCCTGAAACTCCCGCGTTTAGTCCTCTGAATGCGCCCAGGGCGCATTCAGAGGACTAAACGCGGTCAGGGGCCGACGCGGGTCCGCGCGGTCGTGAGCTTGTCCGGGTTCGCCATGTCGTAGATCGCGACGATCTTCCCGTCGCGGATGACGAACGCGTCGACGTGCTCGTCGAGTGCCCGGTACCCGGCCGATGCGGCCTGCGGCGGGATGTAGACCCCCAGGTCGCCGTTGACCAGCGCGAGCCTCGCCCGCTCCATCCCCGCCGGGTCGTACATCCGCATGAGGCCCTGGAACAGCCGGGTGACCTTGTCGAATCCGGCGACCGTGTGGATCGCCGTGCGCGCCTTGCCGCCGCCGTCGCCGACGAGGACGACGTCGGGATGCAGGACCTCGGCCACCGCCTGGATGTCGCCGGTGAGCATCGCGGTCATGAACTTCTCGATGATCTGCTGCTGCTCGGCGAGCGCCGTCCGGGGCGGCGGATCGGCGTCGGCGACCGCGCGGCGGCCGCGGGAACCGTGCTGGCGCGCGGTTTCCGGGGTGCAGCCCAGGATCTCGGCGATCTCCCCGAACGGCACCGAAAACGCGTCGTGCAGGACGAACGCGACGCGTTGTTCCGGCGTCAGCCGGTCGAGGACCACCATCGCCGCCATGCGCATCCCGTCGTCGCGGACGGCGACGGTCAGCGGATCCTCCGACGACGGTGTGCCCAGCGGGCCGAGGACGGGTTCGGGCAGCCATTCGCCGACGTACCGTTCGCGGCGCACCACCGCGGACCGCAGCCGGTCGAGGCAGATGCGGCTGACGACGGTGGTCAGCCAGCCCTTGTGGTCTTCGATGGCCGAGCGACGTCGTTCGTCCAGGCCGCTCAGGCGCAGCCACGACTCTTGGACCGCGTCCTCGGCGTCGGACAGCGTGCCGGTCAGCCGGTAGGCGACCGACACCAGATGGGGGCGCAGCGCGGCGAAATTCCCGGCGAGTTCGTCCAGGGCGGTGCTCATTCCCCGAGTGTGCCGCACAGCGCTCGGAGAGCGGGAACTAGTCCGTGTCCGGTTAGTCACTTCGCGGTCTTCGTGCCCAGGCGGTCCCTGACGGAACGGGCGGATGCGGCCGAGTACGACCCGGTACGAGGCCGATCCGGCCGCACCGCCAGGAACCACCTGGATCACGAAGCCCGTCGAAGCGACCAACCGGACACGGCCTAGAGTGATGAGCGTGGCAGGACGGATTCGGGAGAGCGACATCGCGGAGGTGCGCGAGCGCAACCGGATCGACGAGGTCATCGGTGACTACGTGGCCCTCCGCAACGCCGGCGGCGGCAGCCTGAAAGGGCTTTGCCCGTTCCACAACGAGAAGACCCCGTCGTTCAATGTGCGCCCCACCCACGGCACCTTCCACTGCTTCGGCTGTGGCGAAGGTGGTGACGTGATCAAGTTCATCCAGAAGATGGACCTGATCTCGTTCGTGGAAGCCGTCGAGCGCCTCGCGGACCGCGTGGGGTTCCGGCTGACCTACGAAGGCGGCGGCGGAAGCGTCCAGCGTGATCGCGGCACCCGCTCCCGGCTGATCGAGGCGCACCGCGCGGCGCAGGAGTTCTACGCCGAGCAGTTGCTCACCCCGGACGCGCGGGCGGCGCGGGATTTCCTGTCCGAACGGGGTTTCGACGCGGCCGCCGCGCAGACGTTCGGCTGCGGGTACGCGCCGGCGGGCTGGGACAAGCTCACGAAGCATCTGCTCAACCGCGGGTTCGAGGTCAAGGAACTGCTCACGGCCGGGCTGGCCAAGGAGGGGCAGCGCGGGCCGATGGACCGGTTCAACCGGCGGCTGCTCTGGCCCATCCGCGACGTCGGCAACGAGGTGGTCGGGTTCGGCGCGCGGCGCCTGTACGACGACGACCGCGTGTCGGCGAAGTACCTGAACACGGCGGAGTCGCCGATCTACAAGAAGTCGCAGGTGATGTTCGGCCTCGACCTGGCCAAACGCGAGATCGCGAAGCGGCACCAGGTCGTCGTCGTCGAGGGCTACACCGACGTGATGGCGATGCACGCCGCCGGTGTCCCGACGGCCGTCGCGTCCTCGGGCACGGCGTTCGGCGAGGACCACATGAAGGTCCTCCGGCGGCTGATGATGGACGACGACGCCTTCCGCGGCGAAGTGATCTTCACCTTCGACGGTGACGAGGCGGGTCAGAAGGCGGCGCTGAAGGCGTTCGAGGGCGACCAGACCTTCGCCGGGCAGACCTACATCGCGGTCGCCCCCGACGGCATGGACCCCTGCGAACTGCGGCTCGCCAAGGGCGACGCCGCGGTGCGCGACCTGGTCGCGCGGCGGATCCCGCTGTTCGAGTTCGCGATCAAGAGCATGCTCAAGGCGTTCGACCTCGACTCGGTCGACGGTCAGGTGGCGGCGCTGCAGAAGACCGTCCCGATGGTCGCGGGGATCAAGGACCGCGCCAGCCGCGACGGTTACGCGTCGAAGCTCGCGTGGTGGGTCGGCTGGCAGGACGCGGCGCAGGTGGTGAACCGGGTGCGCGGCAGCGCGGGGGCCACGGCGAAACGCTCCGCCACCGTCGAAGTCCGGCGGCCCGCTCCCTCCTCCTCGGCGGCGGCCGCGGCCGAGGAGGATCTGCCCAGGCCCGCGCCCGGCGACCCGCGGTTCATCGCGCAGCGTGAGGCGCTCAAGGCCGCGCTGCAGCAGCCGATGCTCGCCGGGGCCGAGTACGACTCGCTCCCCGAGGACGCTTTCACCCATCCGGTTTACGTCACCATCCACAAGGCGTTGCTGGCCGCCGGGGGAGCGGGTTCCGGGCTGACCGGGCCCGCCCTGCTCGACGCCGCGGCTCCGCACTGCCCGCAGGGGACGGTGCGGCGAGTGCTCAGCGAGCTTTCGGTGGAACCGTTGCGCGCCAAGGGCGAGGTCGATTCGCGCTATATCTCCGCGCAGCTCGCGGCGGTGCAGGAGAGCCTCGTCGGCCGCCAGATCAACGAGATCAAGTCGAAGCTCCAGCGGCTTTCCCCGGTCGAGGCGCCGGACGACTACCGCGCGCTGTTCGGCGACCTCGTCGCGCTCGAGCAGTACCGGAAGGCGCTGAAGGAACAGGCCATCGGCGGATTGGACTGAGCATGGGCTGGCTGCGTCACCTGCTGGGTGACCGTGTCCCGGCGGATTTCGACGGCTCGCTGGACGACGGCGAGCACGTCGTCGGCGGCGCGGCGGTCGAGGGCGGTGGATACCTGCTGGTCACGGCGCTGGGACTGTGGGTACCGGGGCCGCGCCGCGTCGGCTGGCATCTGGTCGGCAAGGCCGCGTGGGCCGACGGGGTGCTGACCCTGACCGAGTCCGAGGAGACCGGGACCGCGGGGAACGCCGTGCTGCTGGCCGACAAGACCCCGGTCCGGTTCCGGCTGCCCAAGCCCGGCAAGGTCCCGATCCTCGTGCGGCAGCGGGTCGACGGCTCGATCCGGGGACGGCACCGCAAGGACCTCGAAACCGGGGGAGCGTGGTTCGTCGAGCGCAAGGTCCCCGGTCAGGACGGCACGGTGCTGCAGGTGCGCCCCGATCCGGGTACCGACGTCGACGTCGTCAAGGCGATCGCCGAGGAAGCGGCAAGGAAGCTGGCCTAGCAGTACACTCGTACTGTATCGCTGGGAGGCGTCATGTGGGATCCGGTCAAGTACCTCGACTACGCCGACCTGCGGGCCAGGCCGTTCCACGACCTCGTGGCGCGGATACCGGCCGATAAACCCCGCCGCGTCGCCGACCTCGGCTGCGGGCCAGGGAACCTGACCGCCGCTCTGGCGGAACGCTGGCCGGGCGCGATCGTCGAGGCGAGCGACAGCTCACCCGAAATGGTCGAAGCCGCCCGCTCGCGCGGCGTCGACGCACGAGTGCTCGACGTCAACGACTGGGTGCCCGAACCGGATACCGACGTGGTCATCTCGAACGCCGTGCTCCAGTGGGTCCCGGAGCACCGCGGCCTGCTCCGCCGCTGGGTGGGCCTCCTGCCGTCCGGCGCGACGCTCGCGTTCCAGGTCCCCGGTAATTTCGACGCCCCGTCGCATGCGCTGGTCCGCGCCCTCGCGCGCACCGAGGAGTGGGCACCGCGCCTCGCCGGCGTCGTCCTGCGGGAGAACGAGGCCGTCGACAGCCCGCTCGGCTACGGGAACCTGCTCGCCGACGCGGGATGCGCCGTCGACGCCTGGGAGACGACGTATCTGCAGCGGCTGACCGGGGAGGACGCCGTACTCGAATGGATCACCGGCACCTCGCTGCGGCCGGTCAAGGAGGCCCTGACGGGGGAGGACTGGGACCACTTCCGCGCGCAGATCGCCCGGAAACTGGACGAGGCCTACCCGCCGCGTCCCGACGGGACCACCTGGTTCGAGTTCCGGCGTGTCTTCGTGGTCGCCGTCGTGGGCTGAAGGGGACTTTCCCCTCGTCAGACGTAGTGAAAGAGCCCTTCGTCGCGTCGCACGCGGTGAAGGGCCCTTTCGGCTCGGGTCAGCGTTGCGGGGATCGCCCGAACCGCTCACCGACCTTGGCGCGAGCGACCCCGGCGGCGCCCTGCACCATGGGGTGGTCGGCGACCTTGCGGTAGGTCCGCACGATCTGCTCGTACCGCCCCCGGCCGGCCTTCGCGCCCAGCACGTAGCCCGCGGCCGCGCCCAGCAGGAACATCTTCATCCGAGTCCACGCCTCCGTTCGATCTTGCTCCAGCTGTCATTGTCCCTCAAAACGCGAGCTTGACGAGGTGATCCCCAAAGTGGGGGGTGGGTGCGCGGCCGCCAAGGGCATGGGCTAAAGTTCTCTCATCGGTCGGAGCGATCCGGCCGGTACGGAGCACAATCCCCTGTAGCTCAACTGGCAGAGCATTCGGCTGTTAACCGGAGGGTTCTTGGTTCGAGTCCAAGCGGGGGAGCACAGAGTTCCTTCAGAAGAGCCCAGGCCAGGCGGCCTGGGCTTTCTTCGTGTCTGGGCACTCGGGGCGATTTAGTGTCGTTTTGGCATCCGCTGCCTTCCGCCGACAACAGCACGACCCGGCCCGCATGTGGCTCGGCAAGCTCGCCCGTTCACTCGGTGCCGTCCGGCACCAGCGCCGCACCGGGCGCCAGATCCACCCGCCCCGTCACCCTGCCAGGCCGATCAGCGTGTTGTCCCCCAACGGATGCCGGAGGTCCATCGTCAATCGGCGATGCCAGAGCATGTCCAGCCGGTCATCCAGCGGCCGCCGCTGTGCCGACAGCGTGATCCGCTGGTGTCGGCCGGTCTTCGCGCCGCGTGTCTTCTTCACGTCGATATGCACCATCTGGCCGGGCCGTTCGGCGATGTTCTTCCGTCCTCGGCCGGCGACTACGCCGAGAGTGACGCGGAAGGAGCGAGCGCGAGTTTGCCGACGGTAGTGCGTGCTTCGAGATCCTGGAGGGCCTGCGGGCCGTCCGCCAACTCGTGCACGGTAGGAGTCCCTTGGCTGAGGACTCCGCCCGCGATGAGGCCGAACATCTCTCCCATCACCTCGCCGAAGATGTGCGGCGTGGACTGGATCAGGATGCCGATGTTCAGTCCGATGAGGTGGACTTGGTGCTTGTAGACGAGGTCCCAGTTGGTGATCGACGCCTCGCCGCCTGCGAGGCCGAACACGACGACGCGGCCCGTGATCCGCTTGGTGGCTGTCAGACTCGTCTCAAGGGTCGCGCCGCCGGCTGACTCCAGCACGAGGTCGACGCCGTTGCCTCCGGTGAGTCGAAGGACTTCTGCGGCGAGGTCACTGCTGCCCGAGTCAAGGAAGTGGTCCGCGCCCAGCTCCTTGACTACGGCGTGCTTCTCGGGAGATGCCGCCGCGATCACCGTCGCCCCGTAATGCTTGGCCAGCTTCACGGCCACTTGGCCGGTTCCACCCGCGGCCGCATGGATCAGCACTGTCTGCCCCGCCTCGATCTGCCCGAGCGGCTTCAGCGCGGCCAACGCGGTCGGCCAGGACACGACCATCCCCAGCGCCTGCTCGTCGGTCCAGCCGGGCGGCAACGGTGTACTGCCGGCCGCCGTCAGGACGGCGTACTCCGCGAACGCTCCTCCCATGATCGTGACGCCGATGACGTGAGAGCCGAGCTCGACGCCGGAAACGCCTTCGCCGAGCGCCACGACCTCGCCAGCGGCCTCGATGCCGGCCACGTATGGCGGCCGCGGCCCTCCCGCGAACACGCCGAGGGACTGTGAGATGTCGACGAAGTTGACGCCCGCCGCGCCGACTCGGATCAGCACCTCACCCAGGCCGGGGTTCGGAACTGGCACATCGGATACCAGCTGAAGGTCCTTGGGGCCGTCCAAGGACGACTGCTGCAGAGCGCGCATCGTTGCGGGAATGTTCATGGCCATCCGATCAGGTTTGTTTGTCGATCGACAAACAAACCTTGTCACAGGGGTCGGGGCCGGTCAAGCTAATGTTGGTCGAACGGCAAACAAAGCACGGAGGCGCACCGATATGGCCAGTCGCGGGCGGCCGCTCACGTTCGACCCCGACGCTGCCTTGCAGCGGGCGCTCGAGGTGTTCTGGGAGCGCGGCTACGAGGGCACCTCGCTCAGCGAGCTGACTCGGGCGATGGGGATCGCCTCGGCGAGCATCTACTCCTACTTCGGAAGCAAGGAGAGCCTTTTCCGCCGGGTGATGGACCGCTACGGGGCGACCGCCGGCGCACCACCGCGGAACGCGCTCGACGAGCACCCGGCCGCGCGCGAGGCGATCCGCGCCATGCTGCTGGCGACCGTCGACCAGATCACGCGCTCTGACGCCCCGCACTACTGCATGCTCATCCTCGCCGCCCCCACCGGAGCGATCGAGAACGAACCGGTCCGCGAATTCCTGGCCGACATCCGTCGCTCGCAGTTCACCGCGATCAGAGACCGGCTGCGACGCGGGATCGACGAAGGTGAGCTCGACGCGAGCGAAACCGACATCGACGCCGTCGCACGCTACTACGCCACCATCGTGCAGGGCCTCTCGATCCAAGCTCGCGACGGTGCAACGCGCGCCGAACTGGAAAGCATCGTCACGGGCGCGATGGCCGGATGGTCCGCACTCACAACAGCCGTGTAGACCACTCCGCAGGCGCTCGCAGTTCCAGCGTCGACGATCTTCTGACCGGCGACCGCGGTGGTGAGGGCGAGTTTGGACTGCGCGTACGCGGCGCCTCGGTTGTAGCGGCGCTTCCAGTTGATCCGCCCGCCTCGGCGCAACGACGAGGACACGTTCACCACGCGGCTCACCTCGGAGCGGTCGAGTGTGTCTTCGAGCAGCAGCAGATACGGGGCGAGGTAGTCGACCTGGACGGTTTGTTCGTGGCCGTCCTTGGTGAGAACGCACCCGTGCGGGCCGGTGATTCCGGCGTTGTTGACCAGAACACTGGCGCTGGCGCCTGCCGCGGTGGCGCCAACATCATTGCGGTCCGTGACGCAGGCGGGCGCACGGCCGCGAACCGGTGGCCTGCTGACTGCGCGAAACAGCGCGGGCATCGGACTCAAAGCCACGGTGCACTGGCTTTCCTGGCAGGAAAGCAGAATGAAAGGTTCCCAGGATCGTAGGTGCCTCGCCCGTTCCCGGCGAATACGCATCCAATCTTCCGTCCTCCGCCATTGCTGTCGGGCGTTCACCTGACAGAAAACGGTACTCGACATTGTTAACCTGATGATCGAGCGCGGCCTGTTCTCCCGGCCGGCAGATCACGAGGGGATTGTCATGAGAGTTCGTTCGAGGGTCGTCGCATGCCTTGTGTCGATGTTCATGATGCTCGCGCTAACGTTCGTCGGCGCGGGATCCGCGGCGGCGGACCAGTCGAAATCCATCTCCGGGAAGTCGCCGGACGGCGGCGCGAGCTTCAGCGGGACGCTGACGTGGACCGGCCGGGGCAGCTTCAAGGCCGACATCACGTTGAAGGACGCAAAATGCGACGGGAACCCCGTCTACTTCTACTTCATCATCAACAAGGGGTGGACGAGCGAGTGGCAGGGCAAGCGGCGCGACAACAACGAGGGCTGCGGCAAGACGATTACCTGGAAGGGCATCGCGGGCTCTGACAGCAACGGCATCTTCGGCCCCACGCTGCGGGTGTGCACGGACATCCGGCCGGGGCTGGACTCTTGCAAGGAGTACGCCTACGACAACCCGTACTTCCCGTAACCGGCCTCACCCGCCGATCGGCTCGGGCTCCCGGGCCGATCGGCTCGGCGGGCTACGGGTCGAACCGATATCCCATACCGTGCGCGGTGACGAGATGCCGAGGCCGTGAAGGATCGACTTCGAGTTTATGGCGGAGCTGGGTCGTGTACAGGGCACGGGTAGCTTCAGTTCGTCAAGAACACGTAAGCGTGGGTATGGTGTCCGCGTCGAGGCTCAGCCTCGTGGTGTGCCGGGAAGCCTGGTCGGCGAGCCGAGCCGAACCACACCCGGAGTAGCCCATGATCACTGTTCCCGCCACCGGATCGCGCAACTCGGCGTTCCATGTCTGAGAGCGCCACACCTCGAGCCCGGCTTTTCGACCGTGGTTCCTGGCCGGAGGCCCAGCGCGTCACGCAGATCCTCCGCAAGGAGACCGTGGGTGGTGTTCTGCTCCTGGTGGGAGCCGTCGTCGCCTTGGTGTGGGCGAACACCCCTTGGTCAGGCGCATACGAGGCGTTGCGTGAGGTCCGGGTAGGACCGGCGGCTCTGCATCTGGATCTCAGCTTGGCGACCTGGGCCGCGGACGGGCTTCTCGCGATCTTCTTCTTCGTCGCGGGCCTGGAGGTCAAACGCGAGTTCGTCGCCGGGGATCTGCGCGATCCGAGGCGGGCCGCGGTCCCGGTCGCCGCCGCTGTCGGAGGCGTCGTCGTACCGGCTCTGATCTACATCGCGATCAATCTCGGTGACCCGGCCGCGCTGAGTGGCTGGGCGATCCCGACAGCCACGGACATCGCGTTCGCCTTGGCCGTCTTGGCGGTGATCGGGCACCACTTGCCGTCCGCGCTACGAACCTTCTTGCTCACGTTGGCTGTCGTCGACGACCTGATCGCCATCGTGATCATCGCCGTCTTCTACACGCGTGAGCTCCTGGTCGGCCCGCTATTGCTGGCCCTGCTTCCCTTGGCCGTGTTCGCCGTGCTGGTTCAGCGCAGGGTGCGATCTTGGTGGCTGCTGCTTCCGCTCGCGGCGACGACCTGGGCGCTGGTGCATGCTTCGGGAATCCACGCCACGGTCGCCGGCGTCCTGCTGGGGTTCGCGGTACCGGTGATCCGTAAGCACGGCGAAGGGCCAGGACTCGCCGAGCATTTCGAGCACCGGTTCCGGCCGATCTCGGCCGCCGTGGTGGTGCCGGTATTCGCTTTCTTCGCCGCCGGTGTCACCGTGGGTGGACTTGGCGGCCTGGCCGATTCACTCCTCGACCCCGTGGCGCTGGGTATCGTCCTCGCGCTCGTGCTCGGCAAGATCGTCGGCATCACCGGGGCCACCTACCTCGTGTCCCGGTTCACCCGTGCGGAGCTCCACGGCGACCTCGCCTGGACCGACGTGATCGGGCTGGCCGCGCTGGGCGGCATCGGCTTCACCGTGTCCCTGCTCATCGGTGACCTCGCCTTCGGTGCGGGCAGCGAGAGTGACGAGCATGCGAAGATCGCGATCTTGGTGGGCTCCCTGCTCGCCGGTCTCGTCGCCACGATCATCCTGCGCATCCGCAACCGGGTGCACCGCAGAATCTGTGCCGAAGAGTCGGTCGACTCCGACCACGACGGCATCCCGGACGTGCACCAGCATGAAGGTGAAACGCGTGGCTAGACGGCTTCACGTTCGGGCACGGTTTGCTCCGCTTCGGAGGGAGCTCTGTGCTCTCGGCTCGCAGGCCCCGGCGGATTGAGCCCGGAGCCCCGCGACAGAGGAAACGAGGTGGTCGCCGGAGGCCACGCGTTGTCGCGTCGCGTGGAGGCCCAGTAGCGCCGGCTCATCGGTACTTGACGGCGTGATCAGGTCTCGGCGTGGTGTTGATCTCGCCCCGGGCCAGCCTGGCTGGAGCACCCGATGCAAGCCAATGGACTATCGCCGCCTCGTTGAACACAAGTACGGACCTATCAGGCGACTCCTGTACCCCACGCACTGCATTCCTTCTTATTCGAGTGGAGCATTGTGCCGCATACCTGTATACGGACGACGCGGCCTTCGACAATGTCGCGGCTTCCGTCTGGAGTTCCGAGTTCGTGCGTCTTTTCAGTCCCCGTGATCCTGTCCTTGTCCAAGACGTTCCCGTAGCGGTCGAGTACCTCAACGTTGACATAGACCTTGCCCGCGACGGGGTAATTGTAGATGACGAGCAGCTCATCGTAAGCGTGGAAGACAGCCCAAAGTTGCGCGTTCTTGAGCTCGCCGCATTCAGCCTCGCGAGTGATCCAGACGGTGGCGTTCTTGCCTCCCTTGTCACTTGGGTACGGGCGCTGGAAACTATCCCGGCATCCCGTATCGGCCTGTGCCGGTGTCTGGCCGATGGCTAGAGGAGTGGCCAGGATGGCTACAACTGCGAATACTCGCAGTGCAACCCTGCCGAGAAGCGTTTTCACTCTGTGTTCCTTCCGTCGTTCATTCCGGGCAGTGTTCCTGTTCCAGCTCTCGCCGCCCGGATTGTGCGCGGAGCATCACTGCTGGATTGTGACCGCGAGAACTGGCGACGCTGCGCGATTCTCGCTGCCAGTGCGGCGGTCTCTATGGGGCCTGCTCCGTGATGGCCGCGGCCGCACAAAAGAGAGTAGGGCGACTGGCTGGACTCGGCCAGAACTTTGCGTCCTGTCGAAAACAGTCCATTGAGGACTTGTCGTTCCAATGCCCAGGCATCGTTGGTCCCGAGCTGGGGGACGCGCATCGCTACGTGGCCGCCATGCCTCCTGTGGGAGCCGCACTGAAAGTCATTTGAACGTTCGGGCGGAATGCGCCCGCGCGTCGGCTTCGCCAGTGCCGTCGATGACGTGAACGGGGCTATCGCTCATAGGCTCGCCGGTACTCCCACTGAGAGAGTTGTCACACTGGCCCCGACCCGTCGTCGTATCGATACGCAATCGACCGAGGGAAGGTACCCTGTGCGACTTGCTTCGCGAGGGGTGAGACTTGCGCGGCAAGTCGTCACAGCGATGAAGGGAAAACCGCTCCATGACGACCATTCAAATCGTGGCATGGAGCTGTTGGGGCGGATTCGTCGCGCTGGTGGTCCTGGTCTCGGTGTTCCAGATGCGCAAGCTCAAGCATCGGGAGAAGGGCATGCAGGCCTGGCCGGTTCGCCTTCATGGCCGCGTTTTGCCTCGGGTCGTTCTTCTTTCTACGGATGCTCGTCGGCTTTGAGTCTTGCTGCTCAGACGTTCCGGCTGGATGGAGGAGAGCTACGCGGACATGTCACAGGCGAATCGCAGCCCTGGGAAGAAGATGGCCTCGCACCTGAAGATCGTGCTCTGGGGTGGTGGCGTGCTCGATGTTCTGATCCTTCTCGGCCTTCTGATCCGATATGGCTTCGCCCGAAAGGATGACAAGCGATGAACGATCGGCCTGAGCGCTTGCGCTCCTACCCCGGCCCGGATCGGCCGTTGGAGTACTGGCTCTCTCCGGAGCTGGCCCGCCTGAGCCCGCCCGAAGCGCGCTCCCGTCTGAGGGAACTGGCAGACGCCCAAGGCACTTTGACAGCAGCCTGGGGAGCAGGCATCGGAGGCGGCGTGGTCTTCATTCTCACCGGGATCTTCATCATGGTCATGGGCGGCGGCCTTGGTCCTTTCATCGCTCTCGGACTCTTCGGAGCCGGGCTCCTGGTTGGGGGGATCCTTGGATGCCGGCGCGTTCGATCCAGGTTGCCGAAGACGAGGCACACGCTGATCACGCGCGGCCCGGGCTCGGCACGAGGTGGCATCAGCATGATCGTCTTCTTCGGCGTCGTCCTTGGCGCGGTGTTCGGCTACGGCGCGTTCAACGGCGGTGCACGAGAAGGCTCCACGGTGGCCGCGTTGATCGGCGCGTACATCCTGATCATGCTGTTCCTCGTGGCCTGTCTCCTGGTGCCCTCCACGATCATGGGCCGGTCACGAGCTAGTTTCCGTAGGAAGGTGCAGAGCAATGCCCAATTCCGGGCGCTCCTTGAAGAGGATCTTCTGACTTGGCGCGACCCTGTCGGGAACGCCTCGTACGGCCCGCTCTGACCACAGCTCGAACGTCCGGACCGTCCGATCCGATGTGAGCCGGGACAGGGAGACGAAGGAGGCGCGATGCGCGAACCCAAGACACAGGCGTCCCCGTTCGGGGCACTGAGGCTGGGCGGAAAGTGCTACTGAAGCCACGTCGCGATGGGCGGAACACGGGATGCGCCGACTTTCACCGACGGGGCCTCAGCGTTGATGCCGGGCCTAACCGGCATCAACGCTGAGGCCGTTGCGGGTTCGGTAGCGCTGTTCGAAATCTGCCTGGAACTCGGCGGGAACCGCGTTGAGGGGGCGGCGCTCGATGAGGTGGTCGTCGGAGACATAGAAGTTCCGGTCGCCGAAGTCGTCCGGTTCGCCGGGGGCCGGGGTGCCCGGCGGGTAGTGCAGCATCCAGCCGGTGTCCATCCGGACGGCCTTGATCCCCTTGGTCGAGCCGCCGAGCCGCTCCCGCCGAAGGTGGTAGTGGACCAGGGCGTGGGCGTTGCTCTCGCCGATCTTTCCCGGCCCCAGGCCCAATCCGGTCACGGTGAGGGCACGGGCGGACCGGTCGACCCAGCCGTCGACGACCAGGTCGGCAGGCCGCACGACCCGCAGCGCGGTCTGCAGCGCGGTGGCGACCTGCCGTGCCAGTTCGGCGCAGCTTTCCGGGCTGCCAGCGTAGATGTACCTGTGCCAATCAGGAAGGCCATCGGACGGCGGCTTCCATCCGGCCGCGACCAGGTTCTCGTGGTCGGCGGGCGACATTCGCCACCGCTCGTCGACGACCTTGTCGCTCACCAGCCCCGCGTAGAGATCGGTGACGAGGTCGGGGTACTCCGGGTCCTGCTCCGCCGAGAACTGGGCGAAGCGGTTGCCCTCCGCGTGCATGACCAGTTTCGCGGTCGGCGGCAACTCGTACAGCAGTTCGCCCAGGTTGACGGCGAATTCGGCCCAGCTCGGGCCTTCCGGGGTGCTCACGGTCAACTCTTTCTCGGTCGGGGAGTACGTCACAGACCCTACTGTGTCACCGTCAAGCTCGATATCTCTCTGGTCCGAGAAGCCCTGTCCGTGCGATCGCTGATCCATCGAAGTCACCGTGCCCCGACCCGGAGCAGGAGCAGCAGGGCGGCCGTCACGACGAAGACGGCACCGCTGGCGATGTAGAGCTGCTCGGCGGTCCAGCCGACGTCGAGCAGGGTCCCGGCGATACTCGGGGCGAGCACGGCCCCGGCGCGGCCGATCGCCAGACCGGTGCCGACGCCGGTGGACCTGACCGCGGGCTCGTAGACGACTGGGGTGATGGCGTACAGGCCGGCGACACAGCCATTGACCACCACACCGATCATCGCGGCCAAGGCGAACGCCAGCGCGAGAGTGGGGATCGAGGCGATGAAGACCGCCAGCAGCACGGCGGCCACCACGAGATAGGCGACCAGGACGTTGCGCAGCGCGAATCGTGCCGACAGCAGACCCAGCAGCGCGGCCCCGAAGATCCCGCCGACGTTGAGCAGCGTGCCGCCGGTGATGCCCGCCGTCGTGGAGAGACCGGCTTCGACCAGAAGCGTCGGCGTCCAGCTCGTCACGAAGTAGAAACCGGCCATGATGCAGAAGAACACGACCCAGAGCAGGAGCGTGTTACGCCGTAGTCTCGCGGTGAGCAGCTCACGGTAACCCGCGCCGACACCTTGCGGAGCGCCGGGAGACGGGGGCAGCTCGGCGAGCGGGCTGTGCCGCATGCGGGCCAGCAACGCGTTGACCCGTTCGAGTGCCCTCGTCGGCCGGCGGACGAGCAGGAAGTCCAGCGATTCGGGAAGCCTCCACCACACCAGCGGGATCGACAGCACGGTGGCGACGCCACCGGCGAGGAACACCGACCGCCAGCCGAACTGGCCGATCAGCACGGCGGTGAGCAACCCGCCCAGGGTCGCCCCCAGCGCGTAGCCGGTGGAGTTCAGGCTGACCGCCAGTCCACGCCAGCGCGCGGACGCGTATTCGGCCGAGATGACGTTGGTCGTCGCGAGAATGCCGCCGATCCCCAGGCCGGTCACCGCTCGGAGCGCGCCGAGTTGCAGCGGCGACTGGCTCGCCGCGGACAGCAGCATCCCGGCACCGGCGACGGCCAGGCAGCTCAGCACGATCGGGCGGCGGCCGAGCCGGTCGGCCCACGGCGCGATGAGCATGGAGCCGGCGCCCATGCCGATCAGACCGGCGGAGAGCAGCATGCCCAGCTCGGCACCGCTGAGTCCCCAATAGGCCGAGACGGACTTCCCGGTGAAGGCCATCACGACGACGTCGAAGCCGTCGAGCATGTTCAGCAGCACGCAGACGGCGATCGCGCCCCACTGGAAACGCGTCATCGGTTTGTCGTCGAGGAGCTCTCTCACCGAGGGCGTGGCGATGGTCGGTTTGTTCATGGCAGCACTCCGTTGTCGACTGCGAACTTCCCGGAACAGAAGGCTTTCTCGAACGAGGTCAGGCGGGGTGGGTCAGGAGGGGCACCCGGCTCCAGCCCTTCAAGGTGTTGTTCAACGTGGGCACCGGTTCCGCGGTGGGTTCGAGGCGCGCGGCCCGCTCGGCGAGCGCGGTGAGCACCAATTCGGCTTCGAGCCGGGCGATGGGCTGGCCGACACACTGGTGGATGCCCATGCCGAAGGCGACGTGCCCGGTGGCCTTGCGGGTGATGTCCAGCCGATCGGCGTCCGGCCCCCACTTGCGCGGGTCACGGTTCGCCGCGCCGAGGAAGAGCAGGACCTTTTCTCCTTCGGGGATCCCGATCCCGGCCACCTCCGCTTCGCGCGTGGTGGTGCGGAAGAAGGTTTGCACGGGCGACTCGTAGCGCAACGCCTCGTCGAAGGCGAAGCGCGCGAGCGCCGGATTCTCGCGCAGCCGTGCCCATTGATCCGGGTTGGCGCTCAGGGCCTGGATCGTGTTGCCGATGCCGTGGACGGTCGTGTCGACGCCGGCCGACAGCAGCGACCGGACCAGCAGGGGAGCTTGCTCGTGGGTGATCTCGCCGCGATCGGCGGCGTCCCACAGCTTCGACCCGAGTCCGCCGGGCGCGAGCGCGTCGCGTCGGCAGCTGTCCTGGATCCATCGCTGTACGGGTGCGGCGCCTGCCAACGCTCGCTCGAGCAGGTGGTTGTGGGGGCCGAAGGCGTTGAACGCCAGCGCGCCATAGGGCAGAAGGTTTTCCCGGCCCTCCTCGGGAAGTCCGACCGCGTCGGGAAAGACCTTCAGCGGGTATCGCTCGGCGAGATCGGTGATGGCGTCGAACCGCCGCAGCGCAACGAGCTTGTCGGCGAGTTCTTCCGCCTCCGCACGAAAGGTCTCGCGGAATCCGCGCACCGTACTCGCGGAGATCACCCTGCCCATCGCACCCCTGGCGACGGTGTGCGCGGGAGGATCGGCCTCCAGCAGCAGACTCGGCGGTCGCCAGGGCTTTTCCTTGTGGAAGTCGGAAAGCCCAGCCCCGCGGCTGGAGCAGAAGGTGTCGTGGTCGGTCAAGGAGGCGTAGACCTCGGCGTGCCGGGCCATGGCCCACACCCGGTAGCGCTCGAGGTAGACGACCGGTCCGGCTTCGCGGAGCCGCTCGTGCATCGGATACGGATCGGCGAGGTTTTCGTCGGTGAACGGATCGATGTCGAGTACTTCGATCGCACTGGGCAGAGCGGACATCGTTGTCTCCTGCTCGTCAGAGATCGAGGACCAGCCGGGGCGAGCACGAACGGGACACGCAGATCATCATCGTGTCCCCGGCGTCCTGTTCCTCGTCGGTGAGAAGTGAGTCGCGGTGATCAGGTTTTCCCGACAGCACAGGGGTTTCGCAGGTGCCGCAGGTGCCTTCCTGACACGAAGAAAGGACAGGCACCCCGGATTCTTCGACGACGTCGAGGATGGAGCGGCCGGCCGGTACCGCCAGTACGGTGCCGGTCCGCGCCAGTTCGACCTCGAAGGCCGTGCGGGGACCGTCGGCGCTGCCCTCCTTCGGCGCGAAGCGTTCGACGTGCAGGACACCGGCCGGTCGGTCCGCGCAGTGTCGTTCGACCGCGGTGAGCAGGCCCTCCGGCCCGCAGCAGTAGATCGCCGTCTCGGCGTCCTCCTCGCCCCCGGCGAGCAGGGCAGGCAAGTCGAGCAGCCCTCGTTCATCCTGCGGGTGGATCTCGACGTGCTCGGGGTAGCGCGTTTCCAGGTCATCGCGGAAAGCCATCGACGAGCGGGTCCGGCCGCCGTAGAGGAGACGCCAATCGCCACCGGTCGCGGCCACTCGCGCGATCATCGGCAGGATCGGCGTGATGCCGATACCGCCCGCGATGAACAGGTAGCGCTTGGCCTCCACCAAGGGAAAGTGGTTGCGGGGACCGCGAACGTGCACTCGCTGTCCCTCGGTGAGGGTGTCGTGCACGTACCGCGACCCACCGCGCCCGGTCTCTTCCCGGAGCACGGCCACCTGGAGAACCGACGAGTCCCGCGGATCACCGCACAGCGAATAGTGGCGGACGAGACCGGAATCCAGCACGAGGTCGAGGTGTGCGCCCGGTTCCCAGGCGGGAAGGGGGCGTCCGTCCGGACTCCGCAGGGTCAGCCGGACGACGTTGTCCGCGAGGGTTTCCTTGCGTTCGAGCACCAGGTCCAGTTCGTGCTCGGTGTGGGGCGCGTTCTTCATCGGTCACCGGCCGTTTCGTGTTCGCCGGGATGGCCCAGCAGCCATTCCCACAGCTGGACGGGGTCCTCGAACTCGCGTTCGGCGGAGCAGTGGCACACCGCGCGCAGCCGGTCGGTGCCCAGCACCCAATGGATGCGGAACACGCGGTCGCCGGACAGCATCGGCCGGTTCGCGGGGACGCCGGTCATGCCGTGGCCGTCATGCGCTGGAGCATCCGCCTCGCCGCGAGGCCGCCGGTGTCGATGTTGACCGACAGTTCCTGATAGCCCTCGGGTTCGGCCGCGACGACCTGCTCCAGGACATCGAGCGCCACGACGTCCTGAAGGACCACGGTGCGGTTGTTCTCGGCGAGGAACTTCGACACTTCGTCGTCACCGAGCGCGAAGTCGCGGGCGACGGCCCAGAAGTCGTGGGTGGAGTGTTCGGTCTCCGGGGTGATCGCGTACACCACCTCGACGTGGAAGGCGTCCGGGTCGCTCCCGTCGAGGCGGGGGACCGAGCCGAGCGGAGCGATGCGGCTGTGCAGTTTGTACAGACACGGTGGCGTGTATTCGATGTCCTGCCAGCGCGCGATCCTGCCCTGCAGCCCGGTCGATTTCGCGTAGAACGGCGGGCATTCCGCGTCGTCCATGTGGCGCGAGACGTAGACGATGCCGGCGTCTTCGTCGACCTCGGTCGTGATCGGTGTTTCCGCCACCTCCGGCGTACCGATGTAACCGCCGTGCAGGTACGTCTCGTGCGACAGGTCCAGGAGATTGTCGACCAGCAGCGAATAGCGCGCCTTCAGCGGCTCCATCCCCCGGACCGTGGTGTAGTCGGGCGAATCGAGATAGGGCACCCTCGGGATGCGTGACACGTCGGCCTCGGCCGGGTCGCCGATGAAGATCCAGACCAGCGAATCCTGCTCGGCCAGCGGGTATCGGCGCAGGCGAGCGGTGCGCGGGACGCGGTTCTGGCCCGGCACCGAGACGCAGTTGCCGTCGGTGCCGTAGGTGAAGCCGTGGTAACCACAGATCACTTGGTCGTCCACGAGCCGTGAAGGTGCCTGGGAGAGCGGGAAGCGCCGATGCACGCAGCGATCGGACATCGCGGCGACCTCGCCGCCGCGGGTACGCCAGAAGAGGATGGGCTCGTCGCAAATCGTGCGGGAGAACAGTTCCTGCTTGATCTCGGTGCTGTAGGCGGCGACGTACCACTGGTTCCGCGGAATGGTGGTGGTCATGGTCGGTCTCCTCGTCCTTGAGGCCGTAGCCGGGAAGCTGTGGGCCAGCCTGACGGGAGCGACCTGCCGCGCCGAACAGCCTTTCCAAAAGATGGAAGACTTTCCGGCCTAGCGGATCGGTGCGATCAGGGCACGGGAGATCGCGCGTGCGCTGGTGCGCACCAGCGGAGCCAGCGCGTGCGGTTTGGTGCCGGCATGGTGGACGACGAGGGACACCGCCGCGATGACCTGCCCGCGGCCGTCGTCGATCGGCGCGGCGACCGACAGGGAATCCAGCGTGACCTGCCGGTCGCTGATGACGAAGCCGTTGGTGCGGACGTCGGCGAGCATCCGCCGCAATTCCCCGGGGTCGGTGACCGTCTTGCGGGTATAGCGTTCGATCGGTCCGCTTAGCACCTCGTCCTGCACTTCGGCGGGGGCGTGGGCGAGCAGCACCAGGCCGACGCCGGTCGCGGTGAGCGCGAACCGCCCGCCGACCCTGGTCAGTACGGAGACGGCCCCGGAGCCGGCGATGCGTTCGATGAAGACGACCTCGGTGCCTTCCCGTACCGCGAGTTGCACGTTCTCCTTCGTGATCTGGGAAAGATCTTCGAGGAAGGGCAGTGCCCGCTCGCGTAGCCCTTGTCCGCGTGGTGCCAGGGCGCCGAGTTCCCAGAGGCGCAGCCCGACCCGGTACAACCCGTCTTCGCCTCGCTCGACGGCTCCCCAGGAACTCAGCTCGTTCAGCATCCGGTGCACTGTGGACAGTGGCATGTCCGCGCGGCGGGCGATTTCGCTGAGGCTCAGTGCCGGGCGCTCCACGGTGAACGAGCCCAGCACCTGGAACGTGCGACCGACCACGGACCCCGTGCGGCCGGGACGGCGACCTCTCACCGTTGTCGCGCCTGCCAGGCCCGCACGTAGGCGCGGCCGTAATCGTTGCCGTGCGGTGTCCGCAGCACGGTGTGGATGTGGAACGGCTTCGGGGTGTCGTAGTCGAGGAAGACCCCGCAGTGGTGGTCGAGTTCGGCGATGATCACCGGCGACTGGACGCGGTAGTAGAAGACGTCACCGGGTTCGTGTCCGCCGATCCAGCTGAACCAGGTCTCACCGAGCCACGACCGGACCTCGCGCATCCTGGCGGCTCGCGGTCCGGAAGGCAGCGGCGAGACGAAGGTCTCCACGATGTCGAGCACGATACGCCGGGCGTCCCCGGGCATGTCGGCGACCCGGATGCCTTCGACCGGGATGACGCGGTTGTCCTGGAAGGCGCCTGCCAGGTGACGTTCGTCGCCCGGATGTACCCGCCCTTGCGGCATGTCCGGATCCACCATCCGCCGGTAGATGACCGCGGCGCGGCGCTGGTCCGCGGGCAACGCGGCCATCAGGTCGGTGCCCAGCCGGATCCGTTCGGTGAAGGCGGTGACGCCGGCGTGCGGCCCCTCGTCGATCTCGTTGGGCTCGGCGCCGAGGAAGATCGGGCTCACCACCATCCGGCCCTCGACCACGAGACAGTTGACCGCGCAGTGATGCCCGAACAGCTGCCAGCCCCACGGCGCGACCGGGTCGGGCCTGCCGTACAGCGCGACGTTGTAGCTGAACTCGTTGAGGATGCTCTCCAGACCGACCACCTCGCCGAGGAAGCCGTTGATCAGCATCATGCCGTGCACCAGCGAAAAGCCTTCGGGGCTCAGCGAAGCGCGCACCAGATCCAGCGCCCGCCGCCGTACTTCGGCGGGCTGGAACTCCAGCCTGATGCCGGTGTCGAACTGCAGGAACTCCGGATTCGCCCAGGTCTGCCATTCGACCGCGTCCACCGGATGGTTCAGCGCGCGACGGCCGTCGTCGTCGAGCGCGGCCTCCAGCGCGAGCGCGGCCTCGATCATCGCGGCGACCGGTGCCTCCTCGCCGGGCAGCGCGGGGGTGAGCCGATGACAGTCGGAGCGCAGCGTGCCGTCTTCGGTGATCCCGCGGAATTCGTTCAACTGCAACGGTTTCCAGCCGCGGATCAACCCGCCGGTGAACGGGTCTCGTTTCGCCGCCTCCCGGTACTCGTAGGCGTCCAAGCCCTTGAGTTCGGTGATACGCGGTGAGTCCGGCGGGTACAGGAACCGGCGGAATTCGGCGGACACGGGGCTCCTTCCTGCTCAGTCGGTGGAGTTGTGCCGGGCGACGGCGGCGCGGACGGCGGTCTCGTCCCCGGCGGCGATCGCGTCGACCAGGTCCGCGTGGATCCGCAGCCGTTCCGCGCGGTAGGCCGCGGCGTCCGTGGCGTCCAGCCGTGGGCTGGTCGAGCCGAGGTGGCCGAGTGTGCCGAGATACACCGCGCGGGCCATGGCGTTGGGGCACAGTGCGGCGATGCGTTCGTGCAGCGCCCAGTTCGCCCGGACGAACGCGTCCCAGTCCGGGGCGTCCGCCATCGTGGCCACGGCGGACCGCAGCCCGGGGATGTCCGCCTCGCGGCGACAGCGGGCGGCCCCGACGTCGATGAGGACTTCGAGGTGATTGCGCAGCTCGACCGCGTCGGCCACCTCCTCCTGGGCGTCTTCGCGGATGCCGAGCAGGGTGCGCCGCATCCGGACGACCGGCCCTTGATCCGCGACGAACAGGCCGCCGCCCCGGCCGGGCCGGATGACCAGTACGTCGCGGTCGGCCAGCAGCCGGACGGCTTCGTTCACGGTCGCCCTGGCCAGCCCGGATTCGCGCTGGAGCGCCTCGATCGTGCCGACCGGTGAGCCGGCGGCCAGCCCGGCCGTGCGGACGCGGGCCTCCACGGCGGCGGCGAGCTGCTCGGCCCTGGTGCGGGGCGTCGCGCTCGCGACCTTGAGTCCTGCGAACAACTCGGTCATAGTGCTAGTCAATCATAAAGTCTGTAACGTTTACAGAGTTATCGACCGAGGAGTGACATGCGGATTGTGGGAGTGGCCCGCGCGGGCGGTGTCGACGTGGCGAGCCTGTCCGAGGACGGCGCGCAGGTCACCGTCATCTGCGGGCTGGAGGAGTTCTGGGCCGAGCCCGAGGTCCGCGTCGGCGGGCAGGCGGCGGGGGAGACGCTGGCCGTCGACGCCGTCACGCTGGTGCCGCCGGTTCTGCCCGGCGCGCGGGTGCTGTGCATCGGGCTGAACTACCTCAAGCATGTCGCCGAGGGTTCTTACCGGGATCAGGAGTTGCCCGAGTATCCGACGTTGTTCGCGCGGTGGACGCGGTCGCTGACCGTCGGCGGGGCCGAAGTACCAGTGCCGTCGAACGAAGACGGCCTCGACTGGGAAGGCGAGATCGTCGCCTGGGTCGGGCGGACCCTCGTGGACGCCGGGCCCGAGGAGGCGCTGGCGGCCGTCGTCGGATACTCGACCTTCAACGACATCACCGCGCGGCGGGCGCAGAAACTGACGTCCCAGTGGATTCTCGGCAAGAACGCGGACCGTTCCGGGCCGCTGGGGCCGATGGTCCCGGCGGCCGAGGTCGGTGATCTGCGGGACGGTCTCCGGGTCCGGACCCGCGTCAACGGCGAGACCGTCCAGGACGGCTCGACCACCGAGATGGTCTACCACGTCGGGGAAACCCTCGCGCATATCTCGCGGACGATGACCCTGCGTCCCGGTGACCTGCTGGCCACGGGCACGCCGTCCGGGGTTGGCTACGCGCGCACGCCGCCGTGGCTGCTGCGGCCGGGGGACGTGGTCGAGGTCGAGGTGGACCGGCTGGGCGTCCTCCGGAACCCGATCGTCGGCAGCGAGCACCGCCTGGCCTAGGTGAGAAGGCTCCCGTCTTGCCCACCGGGGCCGGGGCGGGCTTGGCCGGGGGTTGCGAAAGTGGCTTTCGCAACGTCGGTCGTGACGCCGGACGGGAGCCTGGGATCATGTCGCGAAAGCCACTTTCGAGACGTCTGACGTCCCCGAAAGTGGCTTTCGCGGCACACCTCCAGAACCCCAGGCCGGAGCCAAGGTGGCGTGGCCGGTACCGGTGGTGGGGGGGGGGGGGGTGGGGGGCCAAGCCCAAACCCCCCGCCCCCCACCCCCCCCCCCCCCCCCCCC
>NZ_JBHVKW010000113.1:0-27122 GCF_042797905.1 Amycolatopsis sp. NPDC057786 | reverse complement strand
GCGCAAGGAAGGGGGCCATCATGTACCCGTCAGGCGGCCGCCAGTGCGGTCACCCGCCACTTCCCCTCGGACCGCTCCGCGGAAACGCTCAGCTGAGCCGCACCGGTACTGCGTTGCCCGTCCCCGCGCACGCCGGTCTGGTCCAGGAACACCAGCAGCGAAGCCCGGTCCCCATCGAGGACTTTCACCCCCGAGACCACCGCGGTCGAGGTCACGACCAGTTTCTGCTCCGCCGCGAGCCCCCGGACCTGCGCGAACAGCTGGTCGTACTGCCCCAGCGCCGGCCCGGTGAGGACCTCTTTCGCGGCTCGCTCGCTCTTGGCCGGGTCGTCGTAGCGGTACGAGAAAACCGTGCCGAGCGCCTTGCCGATCTGATCGCTCACCTCGGCGGTGGTGGCGACGTCGGTCAGCGCCGTGTTCTGCGCCAGCACCGCCGTGGTGTCCCGCGCCTCGATGGCGAACCACCCCGCCAGGCCCGCCATCACCAGCGCGACCGCGCCGAACACCAGCGCACCCCGCCGCCGCACCGGAGCGACGGCGGGAACGTCGACCGGGGACTCCTCAGCGGGAGCCTCGACAGGTTGCTCGAGAACCCGCGTGCCGCCCATCTTCCCGGCGACCTTCACCGCGCGCCGTGCCGGTTTGACGGCTCGTTTCGTGGTCATCCCGTCCTCCGTCAGGGCTTTCCGGTGTCGGTCACCGGCACCTGGCCGAGCGACGTGACCCGCCACCCGTCCGGTGTCCGGTTCAGGCCGGCGCGGAACCGGTTGTGCTTGGTCACCGCTTCCCCGCCTTCGGGCCGCACCTCGAGTTCCACCGAAGCGATCACCTCGGCCGTTCCACCGCCACTGTCCACTTCGGTCACCGCGGCGTCGACGACCCGGCCGGTGGTGACGGTCTTCGCCTGGCCGATCCGGCCGAGTCCGCCTTCCCGGTCGCGCGCCAGTTCGTCGTGCAACGCGCCTCCGGACAGGTTCAGCCAGTTCTGATAGCCCTGCTCCGCCTGCCGATAGTCCAAAGTGGTCAGAGCGGCGACAGCCTGTCTGCCCACCTGCAACGCCTCCTCGCGGACCGTCGCCCGCGCGACGCCTTCGTCGTGGCTCGCGTCCCACCACGAGTAACCGAACCAAGCAGCCAAAGCCGTGGCGACGGCGGCGAGGAACGCGGCGATTCGAGTCATGGCCTTCACCTTCCCGGCACGTTCTGCGAGCCGCGCACGTTCGTGGGGTTGCCCTTCGGCAGGGCACAGCGCGCCGCGGTGTTCAACGGACGCGGCGAGGTGTCGAGTCCGTCGCGGTAGGCGGTCCCGTAACCGGTGACGCACGGCGGCGGATCGAAGAACGTCAGCGAGAGGCCGACGCGCGCGCCGTCCGGTCCCATGATCGCGTGCCCCGCGGCGACCGCTTTCGGCGCGGTGACCAGCAGTTGCTCGATACCGTCCTGACGCGTTTCCAGTACGTCGGCGGTGGTCAGCAGATTCGCCAGCAGGATACCGAGACTCGGGCCGGTCTCCCGCAGTAGCGTGCTGACCTCGTTCGCGGCCGCGGGGACGGCCGGGATCAACCGCCGCAGATCACCGTCGGAGTTCTTCAAAGTCGCCGCGAGCAGCTTCGCGTTGGCCCCGAACGAGCGGATCGCGTCCGCCTGCGAGACCTGGGTGTCGAGCACGGTCTGCGCGTCGGTCACGAGCCTGGTCAGCGGGCCGACATGCGCGCTCGCCTCTTGCACGAACTCGATCCCCCGCCCGACGAGCTGGTCCAGCGCCGGGCCGGCGTCGGACGTCGCCTTGTACAGCTCGTCGACCACGGTCCGCAGGGCGGGCTTCGGCACCGAATTGGCGAAAGAGTCCACACTGGACAGGACGATGTCCACCGGCAGCGGGATCTTCGTGTCCGCCTCGGCGATCACCGAACCGTCCCGCAGCATGGCACCGTCGCCGCGGCGCGGCCGCAGATCGACGTACTGCTCGCCGACGGCTGATCGGTTGGCGACCACGGCTTCGGTGTCCGCGGGCACTTCCGGGCCGCCTGGCTCGAGTTCGAGATCGACCTCCATCCCGGAGGCCGTCAGCCGCAGTTCGCCGACCCGGCCGATCGGCACGCCCCGGTAGGTGACCTCGGCGTTGCTGAAGATGCCGCCACCGGTGGCGAGCCGCACTTTGACGGTGTAGCCCCGATCGAGCACGAGTTTGTCCAGGCCCGCGTACGTCGCGCCGACGTACGCGACACCAAGGACGGCGATGGTCACGAAGGCCACCAGCTGGACGCGGACGAACTTGGTCAGCATCAGCGGCCACCACTGTTCTTGAAGGTCAGGAACGTGTTCAGGTAATCGCCGCGGATGGCCTCCAGCGCGGCGTCGGGGAACGGGAAGGTGAAGATCATCTCCATCGCCTTCGGCAGTTTGTCCCCGGAGTCGGCCAGCTTCCGCAGCAACGGTTCGAGCGCCTTGAGGTCGGCGACGAGGTCGTCCTTGCTGCGGTTCACCGTGTCGACCGCGACCGACGTGAGCCCGTCCAGTGATTTGAGCATCCCGACCAGCGCCTGACGCTGCTGGTTCAGCACCTCGATCCCGGGGGTGAGCCCGTTCAGGGTCGCCTTGATCTCCTCGGTGTTCGCGTTCAACGTCGCCGCGAGCTTGTTGACGCTCTCGATGGCGCGGGTGATCTCGGCCTTGTGCTCGTCGAGACCGCGCACGAATTTGTCCAAATTGGACAGCAGGCTGCGCGCCGCGCTCTCCTTGCCGCGGAGCGCGTCGTTGAGTTCACGGGTGATGTTCTGCACCTGCGCGACGCCACCGCCGTTGAGCAGCAGGGAAAGTGCGCCGAAAACCTCCTCGATCTCGGGCGTCAGCGAAGAACTGGCGAGCGGGATCACCGCGCCGTCGACCAGCCGCCCGCTCGGCGTTCCCTCGGGCGGCGGCGCCAGCTCGACGAACTTCTCGCCGAGGATGCTCGCCTGCCGCAGCCGTGCGACGGAGTTGGCAGGCAGGTTCACGTCCCCGTTGATCAGCAGGCCGACCACCGCGCTGCGGCCGTCCGGCGCCAGTTCGACGGACCGCACCTGGCCGATCGGGACGTCGTTGACCTTCACCCCGGATTGGGGCACGAGATCCAGCACGTTCGTAAAACTCGCCGTGACGTGGATCGGGCGCTCGCCCAACGCGGCCCCGCCCGGCAGCGGGATGTCGTAAACGTCGACGCCGCCGCTACAACCGGTGGCGGCCAGCACGAGGACCAGGACGGCAGCGAGCCGGGTCTTCATTTCGCCCCCGAGAATTCGGTGAGGTTCCCTCGGCCGTCCAGCGTGCCCGCGCCCTGGTTGTACGCGCCGAGCACGTTCGCCAGCGCGTTCGGCGCGGCGTCGAGTGCCTCGCTCAGTGAGGCCTTCTGCTGGCTCAGCAGCTTGGTGATCTCGGCGAGTTTGTCCACATCGGACTTCACCTTGCCCCGGTTGTCCTTGATGAAGCCCTGCACCACGCTGAGCGCCTCGGTGAGTTCGGTCATCGCGCCGGAGAACTGGTCCCGCTGATCGGCCAGGATCTTGCTGAGCGAGGAGATCTGCTGGATCGCCTGTTTCACCTTGTCGTCGTTCGACGCGAGCATCGCGGTGAACTTGCTGATGTTGTCGACCGAGTTGAACAGATCGTCCTTGGAATCGCTCGCGGTCCTGGCGAACTCGCCGAGATTCTTGATCGCCTCGCCGAGTTTTCCGCCGTTGCCGTCGAGGTAGGCCGCGGCCTTGGTCAGGACGTCGCTGACCGCGCCGTCCCGGTTGGCGCCCTTCGGCCCCAGCGCGGTCATCAGCTGGTTGAGGCTGCCCAGGAGCTCGTCGACCTCGACCGGGGTGACGGTGCGCTCGGGCGGGATCCGCGCGTCGGCGCCCAGCTCCGGCCCGCCGACATAGACCGGGGTGAGCTGCACGTACCGGTCGGCGACCAGGCTCGGGGTGATCACGACGGCGCCGACGTCTGCCGGCAGCTTGACGTCGGGCCGGACCGTCATGGTCACCTCGACGTTCGTGCCGCGCGGTTCGACCTTGGTCACCGATCCGATCGGGACGCCGAGCACCCGCACCTCGGTGTTCGGGTACACCCCGACGGTCGCGGTGAAGAACCCGGTCAGGACGCGGTCGGCCTGCCTGGTCAGCAGCGGCCAGGCCGCCGTCACGAGGAGCCCGGCGACGACGGCGAGCGCGAGCCTCCGCACCCAGGCCCGTCGCCGGGCCCGCGCACCGAGATCCGACAACGTGAAGTGGCGCCCCATCAGCGTCCCCCCTTCCTCGAAGGCATGCAGCTGCCCGGTGTGCCGCCGGTCGGGACGAGCCCGCAGATGTAGGTGTCGATCCAGCGGCCGTTGCCGACCGCGTTGCCGAGCAGGCGGTAGAAGGGCCCCGCCAGCCGCAGGCTTTCGTCGAGCTTGTCCTGGTTCCGAAGCAGCACGGTGGCGACGCGATCGAGCTGGTCGAGCGCCGGGCCGAGCGTCTTCTGGTTGTCCGCCACCAGTCCCTTGAGCTGGATCGACAGGTTCTTCACCCCGCTGAACAGCTTCGCGATGGCGTCCTTGCGCGCGTTCAGCTCCGTGAGGAGGGTGTTGCCGTCGCGGATCAACGCCTCGATCTGCTGCGAGCGGTCACCGAGCGTCTTCGACACCTTGTTCGTGTTCTCGAAGAGCTTCACCAGCTCCTGGTCGCGGGAGGCGAGCGTCTTGGACAGCGCGGTGATGCCGTCGAACGCGGTCCGGACCTCTTGCGGAGTGGAGGCGCCGAGCGTTTCCGACAGGGTCCCGAACGCCTTCGCCAGCTGGTCGGTGTCGATCGCGCCCACCGTGTTCGCGAGGTCGTTGAACACCGTGGTGACGTCGTACGGGGAACTCGTGCGCTGCACCGGGATCGGCTCGTCCGGATCCAGTTCCGCGTTGCCGACCGGGTCGAGGACCAGATTCTTCTGCCCCAGCAGGGTCTTGATCTTGATCGCGGCGGTCGTGCGGTTGCCGATCCAGGTGTCCTTGACCCGGAACAGGACCTTGACCCGGCCACCGTCCAGCAGGACGTCGGAGACCTCGCCGACCTTGACCCCGGCCACGCGGACCTCGTCGTTACGTTTGAGACCGGCGGCTTCGGTGAACTCGGCCGCGTACGTCGTTCCGCCGCCGACCAGCGGGAGATCGTCGGAGAAGAAGGTCGCCGAGCCCGCCACCGCCATCAGCAGCGCCGTGACGGCGCCGACGACGATCGGGTTGCGGCTGCGGAAGGGTTTGATCCTCGGCGCTTTCACCGGCACCGTCCCTGGGTCAGCGGGATCCCGACCGGCGGGCCGCCCGGGGCGGGTGGCGCGTCCGATTTCACCGAGCACAGGTAGAAGTTGAACCACGAGCCGTACGAGACCATCGAGCCGATGCGGTCCAGTTTCTTCGGCAGGTTCGCCAGGAACTGCTCGAACACCGGAGTGTTGTCGGCAAGGTTCTTCGACAGGTCGCCGAGGGCGATGATGCTGTCCTTCAACGGCGCGCGGCCGTCCTGGAGCAGATCCGCGGTGGCGGTGGTGAGCTCGCCGAGCCCGCCGATCGCCTGCCCGATGGGTTTCGCGTCACCGGCGAGCCCGGAGACCAGTTGCGCGGTGACGTCGACGAGCTTGTCGAATTGATCGCCCTGGGAGTTGAGCGTGTCGAGCACCGTGTTGAGGTTCCCGACCACCTGGCCGATCACCTCGTCCTTGCCCGCCAGGGTGTTCGTGAGGGACGCGGTGTGTTCGAGCAGGCTGTCGATGGTGCTCCCCTCGCCCTGCAGCACCTGGACGATCTCGAACGACAGCTGGTTGACGTCATTCGGCGAAAGCGCCTGGAACAACGGCTTGAACCCGTTGAACAACGCGGTCAGATCCAGCGCGGGCCGCGTCCGCTCCGGCGGGATCAACGCACCCTCGTCGAGCACCGCGGGCCCGTCCGGGCCGGGATCGATCGAGAGATACCGCTGGCCGACGAGGTTGCGGTACCTGATGGTCACCGTGGCCCCGGCGGTGAGGCGGCGTTTGTTCTCGACCGAGAACCGCACGTCCGCCAGCCGCCGCTCGACCACCCCGACCGAGTCCACCTGGCCGATGCGGACTCCGGACATCCGGACCTCGTCGCCGGGGTTCACCGACGTGGCGTCGGTGAACCTGGCGGTGTAGCCGACCGTCGTGCCGACCCCGGAGTTGGCGATGGTGATGGCCAGGATCCCGGTCGCCACCACGGTGATCACGAAGAAGGTCAGGCCTTTGATCGCCGGCCCCGCGATACCCCTCATCGGACGGTCACCTCCGTTCCACGCAAGGCCGGGCCCACGAGCACGCTGCTCCAGTCCGGGACCTCGGCCGGCTTCATCCCGAGCGACGGCGCCAGCAGCTCGGCGACCAGCCCCCGCTCCCCCTTCGAATTGGCCGGGCCGAGGTCCCCATCGGCGGCGAACGCGACCGCCGCCGAAGTCCCGCCGCCGCCGTAACAGCGCGGCCCGCCCTTCTGGTCGAACCGCGGATCGTCCCGGCCGGGCACGTACTTTTCGCGCGGATCGTGGACGGACAACGTCACGTGCAGTCCCGGCTCACCGGTGCCCTTGCCCAACGCCTTCTCCATCACCGGCTTGAGCCGGTTCACTGCGTCGAACAGGCAAGGGAACTCGGGTGAATACCGGGAAAGCAGCTCGAGCGTCGGCCTGCTTTTCACGCTGACGCCGATGATGTTGTCCTTGTTCTGCACCAGGAACTTGTTCATGTCGCCGCTCGCGGTGGTCACGCTGGCGTACAGCTTGTCGAGATCCGCCCGAGTGTCCACAATGGTCTTCGCGGTGGTGGAGAGATCCGAGAGCGCCTTGAGGATGTCCGGCGCGGCGCCGGTGTACAGGTCCGCCACGTCGGCGAGACCGGTGATGTCGGCCTTGAACCGCGGCATGAGCGGGTTGACCTGGTTGAGCAGGTCGTTGAGCTGGATGATGCTGTCCCCCAAGGACTTCCCGCGGTTGTCGAGCGCGAGCGAGATCGCGCCGAGCGAACTGTTCAGCTTCTGCGGCTGCACCGCACGCAACAGCGGCAGGAGATCGCCGAGGACGCGCTCCAGCTCGATCGCGTTGGAAGACCGGTCCTGACCGATGACGTCGCCGTCGCGCAGCGAACCTCCCGCGGGCCGCTCCGGGAGCACGAGGTTGACGTAACGCTCGCCGAACACCGTCTTCGGCAGCAACCGCGCCGAGACGTTGCGCGGCAGCTGATCGATCTTCGCCGGGTCGATGGCGAGATCGATCTCCGCACCTTCCGCGGTGCCGCGCACCGCCCTGACCTCGCCGAACGGGACACCGCGGACCTTGACCTCGGCGGGCGGCGCCAGCTGGTTGCCGACGCGGTCCGTCTTGAGCGTGACCAGTTCCGCGCGGTCGAAGTCCTTGTTGAAGATGGCGACGGCGAGCCAGCCGAGCAGCACCAGGATGACGAGGAAGACCACCCCCGCCGCCTGCGTCCGTGCGCGCGTGCTCATCCGGACACCTTCACGGTCGTGGTCGCGCCCCAGATCGCCAGGCTGAGGAAGAGATCCAGCACGCTGATCAGCACGATCGACGTCCGCACTGCGCGGCCGACCGCGACCCCGACGCCCGCCGGGCCGCCCGCAGCGCGATAGCCGTAGAAGCAGTGCGTGAGGATGACGCCGACACTGAACACGAGGACCTTGGCGAACGACCACAACACGTCTTCCGGCGGTAGGAACAGCGAGAAGTAGTGGTCGTAGGTCCCGCCGGACTGTCCGAAGAAGACGACCGTCGTCACCCGTGAGCCGAGGTAGGAGATCAGCAGGCCGATCACGTAGAGCGGGATGATCGCGATGAACCCGGCCACGATCCGGGTGGTGACGAGGTACGGCATGCTGCGCACGGCCATCACTTCGAGCGCGTCGATCTCTTCGGAGATCCGCATGGCGCCCAGTTGCGCGGTGAATCCGGCGCCGACCGTCGCGGACAACGCGAGGCCGGCCGAGAGCGGCGCGATCTCGCGGGTGTTGAAATAAGCGGTGAGAAAGCCGGTCATCGCGGAGATGTTGATCTGGTTCAGTGCGCTGAAACCCTGCAGCCCCACCGTGATCCCGGTGAACACGCACAGGCCGACCATCACGCCGACGGTGCCGCCGATCACCGCGAGGGCCCCGCTGCCGAAGGTCACTTCGGCGAGCAGGCGCACCACTTCCCGGAAATAGCGGGTGACCGCCATCGGGATCGCCGCGAGCGCCCGGATGTAGAACAGCAACTGGTCGCCCAGCTCGAAAAGACTGTTGCCGGGGCGTTTGAACGCCTCGCGGGCCCGCTCGGGGACGCTGGTCACGGGATCAGGTTCCCTTCGCCGGAACGAGCTGCAGGTACAGCGCGGTCAGGATCGTGTTGACGAAGAACAGGAGCAGGAACGTGATCACCACCGACTGGTTGACGACGTCGCCAACGCCTTTGGGACCGCCCTTGGGGTTCAGGCCCCGGTAGGCGGCGACGACGCCGGCGAGGAAACCGAAGATGAACGCCTTGATCGAGCTGACCACGAGGTCGGGCAGCTGGGCGAGCGCGTTGAAGCTCGCGAGGTACGCGCCCGGCGTCCCGCCCTGCACGATGACGTTGAAGAAGTAGCCGCCGAGCACGCCGACGACGCTGACCAAACCGTTCAGCAGCACCGAAACGCCGATGGCCGCCTGCACACGGGGGACGATCAGCCGGTGGATCGGCGAGACGCCGAGCACCTCCATCGCGTCGATCTCCTCGCGGATGGAGCGGGCGCCCAGATCCGCGCAGATCGCCGAACCGCCCGCTCCCGCGATGATCAGCGTGGTCACGATCGGGCTGGCCTGCTGCACCACCGCGAGGACGCTCGCGGCGCCGTTGAACTGTTGCGCGCCGATCTGGCTCGTGAGCGAACCCAGTTGCAGGGAGATGACCGCACCGAACGGGATCGACACGAGGATCGCGGGTGTGATCGACACGCTGGCGATGAACCAGAACTGCTGGATGAACTCGCGGACCTGCACCGGGCGGCGGAACATGGCGAGGACGACGTCGATCCCCATGGCGCACATGCGGCCGAACTCGCGCAGGCCCGCGGCGGCCTTTTCCGGCGCGCGGGCGAGCAGGGCGACTGGATTGGCCATCGTCAGGCTCCGCATCCGTTGGGCGGCGGGCCATCGCCGACGCATCGCAGCCTGAGGTTGGTGACCAGGGTGTTTCCAGGACCGGAGACCAGGCCGGTCAGCAACGGGCTCAGATCCTCACGTACCCCGCAGCCGGTGAACCCCGGCGTCGTGAAGGTGCTCGTGACCTTCACCGGCGGCGCGGGGAACGCGAGCGGCACCAAGGCCTTGATGTTCACCGCGACCGATTGCGCGGTCCGGCAGTTCGGGCCGACGTCGAGGACCTTTCCGTCCACTTTGGCGTTCGAGAGCTTGATGAACACCTTGTTCGTGACGTCGGTGATCGCGCAGATGTTGGTGCCGACCTCCTTGCAGTCGCCGGTGGCGCCGGTCTTCACGAAGACCGTGCCGGTGGCGTCGCCGTCCGGGATGAGCGCGACATCGCCGGTGGCGGGCATGAACCGGAACGACACGAAATAGCTCGACGTCGGCGGGATGGCGAGTTTGCCGGTGATCGGCACCTGGCCGGTGAAACCGAGGATCTTGCCGTCGAACCGGCCCTGCGGGAAGGTGATGTCCGAACCGAGTTTCGCGACCCGGCTGGTCGTGGGCTGTTGTTCGTCGCCGACGTAAAAACCGAATGTCAGTCCGGCCTGGGCGATCTCGGGTTCCTGCGCGAGGGCTTCTCGTGTCTGTTGTGTCCTGGCCGGATCGGCGGAGGCGGAAGCCAAGGAAAGCGCCCCCAGCCCCAGCACCGCCGGGAGCAGGAAGGCGCGCAGAACGCGCCCGGTCAGCACTGACATACGGGCTTCCTCATTTCGACTTGTCCGGCCGAACGGCCAACTGGTGCAGCACGCTACTGACGGAATGCCGGAGGGACAAGTAATTCGGGAATGGCGGGTCCGCGCGGGGAAAAGATTGTAATGGGCGTAACTGTTTTGCGTCGGGTCTCGTGAGTGGTAATGACGGTTCTAACCGTCCTTGCCACTCACGAGGCCCTGGGCATTGCGGCCGTACCGAAGGCCCCGCTACGTTCGGCGAATGGAGCAGGCTGCCATCGAGGTGACCGGCCTCGCCAAGCACTACGGTGAAGTGACGGCCCTCGCCGGCGTCAGTCTCCGGGTCGGCCGCGGCACCGTGCTCGCGGTGCTCGGCCACAACGGCGCGGGCAAGACGACACTGATCGACATCCTCAGCACCCGTGTCGAACCGGACGGCGGCAGCGCCAAGGTCTGCGGTTTCGACGTCGTGCGCGCCGGGCGTCACGTCCGGCGGCGGATCGGGGTGACCGGCCAGTTCGCGGCGGTCGACGACGCGCTCTCCGGCCGCGGCAACCTCGAACTCGTCGCCAGGCTGCTGGGCGCGAACCGGCGCCAGGCCAGGGCGCGCGCGGCCGAACTGCTCGCCATGTTCGGCCTCGACGACGCGGCCGACCGCCCAGCGCGGACGTACTCCGGCGGCATGCGGCGGCGGCTCGACCTGGCCGCGGGGCTCGTCGGCTCCCCCGAGGTCCTCTTCCTCGACGAACCGACGACCGGTCTCGACCCGCTCAGCCGGGCGGGGCTCTGGGACGGCGTCGAACGGCTCGCCGCACGCGGCACCACCATCGTGCTCACCACGCAGTACCTCGAGGAGGCGGACAGGCTGGCGGATCACGTCATCGTGCTGGGGCTGGGGCATGTCACCGTTTCCGGGCGGCCGTCTGAGCTGAAGGCCCGGCTCGGGGAACGGACCGCGACCCTGACCTTCGGCACCGACCTCGCCGCCCGCCGGGCGCTGGCCGCGATCCACCGGCTCGGCATGAGCTGCACGACCTCGGCCTCCGGGCTGGTGGTCGGGGTCGCGCTGTCCGGGCCCGCCGACATCACGGTGCTGGTGCGCGCGCTCGACGCGGCGGGCGCGCCGATGAAGGACCTCACCGTCGCGGAGCCGACACTCGACGACGTCTACCTTTCGCTGCACCGGAATCCGGCGGTCACGTCATGACCGAGGCACGGCATCGCGCGCCGTCACCGCCGGTGCTGGGCGACCCGTCGACCTGGCCGCCGAGCACCTTCGCCACCCAGGTCCGGGTGCTCGCCGCCCGCTCGCTGAAGACGGCGTTCGGCGACCGGCGGCTCGTGTTCTTCGGGCTGCTGCAACCGATCGTGCTGCTCCTGCTGTTCAGCCAGGTGTTCAACGGCGTCAGCACGTTGCCCGGCGTCGCCGCCTACCAGGGTTACGTGAACTTCCTCGTCCCGGCGACGCTGGTGAACATCGCGATGACGACCGCGATGAGTTCGGGCGCCGGCCTGCTCGCGGAGATCTACAGTGGATTCACCGGACGCCTCCGCTGCATGCCCATCAGCCTTTCGGCCGTTCTGGTGGCGCGCACCATCTCGGATTCCGCGCGGCTCGGCGTGCAACTGCTGGTGACCGCGCTCGCCAGCGTGGTACTGCTGGGTTTTCGGCCGACCGGCGGCGTTTTCGGCATCACCGCCGCCCTTGTGCTCACGCTCGTCGTCGGCTGGTGCCTGAGCTGGATCTTCGTCGCCATCACGACCTGGCTGCGCAAGGCCGAAACGCTGCAGATGGCGTCCTTCGTGGTCATGTTCCCGCTGATGTTCTCGTCCAGCGCGTACATGCCGCTCGAGACGATGCCGACGTGGCTGCGGGTGGTCTCGGCGCTCAACCCACTCACCTACGCGATCGACGCGACCCGCGCGCTCGCGCTCGGACGTCCTTCCGGCTGGTCGGTCCCCATTTCGCTGGCGATCGCCGCCGTGGCGGCCGCGGCCGGTGGGTGGATCGCGGCCCGGACGTTCCGGACACCACGGGATGTCGCCCCGATGTGACATGGCGAGCCCGGCTGGCAACGGTGCCCAGCGTTGCGAAAGCCACTTTCGCGACGTTGAAGGTTGCGAAAGCCACTTTCGCAACCTCCAGCGGCGGGCGATGTGGCCCTTGGTCGAGTCCCGGGTCAAGGCGCATGTCGCGAAAGCCACTTTCGCGACATCACACGAGCGGACGGCCGGGGCGACCGGACCGGGGTGGCCGTGAAGGCCTCCTTGCCTACCCTGAAGGTAGTGAAGGAGGCCTTCACGGACAGTCGGTAGTACCTGAAGGACCCCTTCACGTACTTACAGCGAAACCTCAACGCGCCAGGGACTCCAGGTGGTCCGCGGCCGCCACGACTCCCCCGGCCGCCGCGAACGACGCCCGCACTCGGGCGGCCGCGGCGGCGTAAGCGGGCTCGGTCAGTACCTCGGTGACCGTGTCGCGGATGTCGGGTGCCTTCACCCGGTCGAAGCGCAGGCGCAGCCCGGCGCCGGCGGCCTCGACCTGCTGCGCCAGCATCGACTGGTCGTCCCGGATCGGCGCGATCACCAGCGGCAGGCCGGAAGCGAGGGTCTCGCTGACGGTGTTGTGCCCGCCGTGGCAGATCACCGCCGCCGCCTTGCGCACCACGTCCGCCTGCGGGATCCGCTTGACCACCAGCACTTCGTCGCTGAGCAGCTCACCGGTGGGGTCGACGACGAGACCTTGGACGTCCGGCATCCCGGCGAGGGCGTCGACGCATTCGGACAGGAAGCGGCGGCCGAGGGCCGCGTTGGCGGTGCCGAGGGTGGCGAGGACGAGCGGGCGGCCGTCGAGCCGGTCCCACGAGAAACCCACCGGGGGCGCGGGGGCCAGCGCCGGACCGACGAAGCGAACCGCGCCCACGCCGGCGATCGGACCGGTAAGGGACACAGTGGTGAAGGCCAGGATGAGCTCCGGTGAGAACCGCAGATCCCCGCAGGGCACCTTGTGCCGCGCGCGCAGGCCTTCCTGCAGCCCGTCGACCCACGCGGCGATCTTCGGCATGGCGCCCAGCGGATCCCGGAGTTCGGTGGACGTCGACGCGGACGTCACCCACGGCAGTGTGTGGCGGCTCGCCACGAGGGCGCCGGCGAACGCCTGCTGGTCGGCGACGACGACGTCGGGCCGGAACCCGGCCACCGCCTTCTCGACTCCCGGCACCATCGCGTCCGCGAGCGGAACCAGATACTGCTCCCAAAGGTATTTCAGCGCCGCGAACCCGCGCAGGCCCTCGGGACGGCGTTCGACGGCGAACTCCAGTGCGTCCCCGGCCGCGTACACCCGGCCCGCCCTGGTCAGCTCGGACGTCGTGGGTTCCGGACCGCACCAGGCGACGTCGTGGCCACGGTCCACCAGTTCGGCGGCCACCGCGCGCAACGGCGCCACGTGCCCGGTGAGCGGCGGGACGACCAGCAGGAACCTCATCCGCGTGGCCTCCCGTGCCGCGAGATCCAGTTCAGCAGCAGCTCCCGGACCTCCCGGTGCTGCTCGACGAGCACCGAATGGCCCTGGCCCTCGAACACGTGCAGTTCGCCGCGGGGCAACAGGGACGTCAACGCGGTGAGATCGTCGGCCTGATAGCCGTGACTGCCCAGAATGGACAATACCGGGCAGCCGATCCCCGCCACCTCGTCCAGGGTCAGCAGCGGTCCGAGCGGGACCTCCTCGGCCATCGAGGTGGACATGATCCGCTCGGCCGCCATCCGCGCCAGCCGCCGGTGATGCGCGCTGTAGTTGGCCTCGATCCAGTCGAAGCTTTCCTCGACCTTCAAGAAACGCACGGTGTGTTCGAGGATCTGCGCCATCTTGCCCGCCCACAGTTCGGTGGCAGGCTCCGACTCGATGCACACGATGCTGCGCACCCGTTCCGGTTTCGCCACGGCGTAGCTGTAGGCGAGGGTGCCGCCGAAACTGTTGCCCACCAGGTGAACGGGCCGGTCGAGATCGAGCTGGTCGAGCAGGTCGTCGAGGTCGGCGACGAAGTCCCCGATGGTGTACCCGCGCTCGGGGCGTTCGGTCTTGCCGTGCCCGCGCAGGTCGTAGCTGATCACGTCCACCCCGGCGGCGGCGACCGGCGGAGCGAGCGTGAGGTAGAAACTCGCGAGGCTGTCGGTACCCATGCCGTGCAGGAACACCACGGTCTCCGTGCCCCCGCCGGGGACGAGCTGCACGTTGGTGCGCAGCCCGTTGACGGTCATCGTCGGCACCGCCTCACCCCCGTTCGCCGAGGCGGGAGGCCACGTAGTCGGCGATGTCGCCGACGCGGAGCCCGATCACGTCGTCGAGGTCCTTCTCCGCCAGGAACTCCGCGAGGTTGACGTCCGCGCCGAAGAACTCGGCGAGGATGCTCGCGAAGGTCACCAGGTCGATGCTCTCCAGCCCGAGATCCTCGTGGAAGGTGGTCTGCGGGGTGAGCTCGATGCCGAGGACGTCGGTGTCCCCGACCAGCTCCCTCAGCAACTCCGCCACGGTGCCGAAGACCGACGCCGGGCTCTGCTGTTCGATCGTCATGCTCTTACTCCTTGCTCTCACCCGCGGTTCCAGGCCACCACGTGCCCCGGGATTCCGGCGAATTCCGCCCCGACACCGATCTCCTCGGCGAGCCCCGCCAGCTCGCCCTCCGCCCGGATGGCGATCCTGGGTGGCGTCGCGCCCGGTTCACGGACGAGGGCGACCGCGACCTCTCCCGTCGTCGCGACGGCCATCTCCAGCGGCGGCACCGTCCGGCCATGGAGCCCGGTCACCCTGGTCCCGTCGGCGCTCACGCGGAGTTCCGCCGGGTACACGCCGTCCAGGCCGAGTTTCGCCCGGACCGCGTCCTTGATCGCGATCCGTTCCAGCAGCCAGCCGCGCTGCCGCCGGGGCGCGCAGGCGGCGAACTCGGCGCGTTCCGCCGTGCCGAGGTAGATGCCGGCGTAGATGTCCCGCGCGGCAGGGCTCGGCCACCGGTCGGTGACCAGCGTCCAGCCCCCGTGATGGTCCTCGGAAAGCCGGTTCCGGTCCGGGAAGGCGTAGACCCGGTGGGCGGACCGGTCGCACGGGAACCGGATGTCACGCCACTGCTCGATCCTGGCCAGCACGGCGCCGTCCAGCACGAGTTCCGCGTCCATCTCCAGCACGTCCGGCCGCGGCAGCCGCACCCGCACCACGCACCGCAGCCGGGTGCCCGGCGGCGGTTCCGGCGCGTACCAGGTGATCCGGCCCATCGACGTCGGGAACGCCAGCAGCGCGTCCGCCTTCGTGGCCATCAGCCAGCAGCCCAGCAGCTGGCCGACGTTGTCCAGCAGCGCGCCGGGCGCCGACGGCACGACGAGGTCGCCGCGGATATGCCGTTCGCCGAGCCCGATGAGCTTGTCGAGCCCTCGGTACGCGGGGCCGTGGAACATCTCGCGGCGGGTGTAGATCTCGGCGGCGGTCAGCGGCGGGGCGGTTTCCGGCCCCGGTGGCGGGGACGGCCGAGGAGCCGTCGGATACCGCTGCGCCAGATGGACGTCCATACTGGCGTGCGGTCCTATTTGGACACTGATCCGGTCGCCCTCTCGGGTCATCGAAACCGGCACGCGCACAGCGGGGGCGGCGATCAGCCACCGGGAGAACGCCGCGTTGCTCACCCCGGTCGCGACCGTCCCCGGCCAGGCGCGCTCCGCTTCCCGGCAGGCCAGGTCGACCAGCGTCGTCGCCGGGACGGTGGGACGGAAGTCTGCTTCGTCCGGCCAGCCCTCGCGCTGACGGAAGAACCGGTGATCCACCAGATACGGCATCGTCGCGAGTGATACGTCCACAGTGGACTCGACGGTGCGCCGCGCGGCCGCGTTGGCGACACTCGCGGCGGCCTCCCTGGTCTCCGCGAGCAGCGCGGTGAACTCCGCGACGATCGCGTCCGGGATCCCGTCGGCCAGTTCGGGGACCGCGCCGTCGAACATGCCCTTGACGTCACCCTCGACCGAGAGCAGCGTGCCCGCGGTGTCGATGCGGGTCCGGCGCGGCTCCAGTGCCTCGAACGCGGGCCGCCCGCCCTCCACCCAGACCGCGGTGGCGACCCTGCGCAACTGCGCGAGACCCGGCCTCGTACCGGACGACGCCGGGATGACCAGATGCGGCCGCGAGCCCAGCGTGTCCGACACGAACGAACCGAGCTGACCGGCGCCCGCCTGCACGAAGGCCCGCGCGCCGTCGGCGTAGAGCGCGTCGACGAGTTCCCGGAACCGGACCTTGCGCACGAGGTGCGCCAGGTACAGCTCACGGACCTCCACCGGATCCGCGGGATACGGCCGCGCCGTGGTCGCCGACCAGACCGGGACCCGCGGCGGTTTCAGGTCCAGTTCCGCCGCGAGCCGGGTGAACGGGCCGAGCCGGGACCGCATCAGCGGGGTGTGGAACCCGGACCGGAACGGCAGTGTCCTGGCGACGACGCCGTGCTGCGTGCACAGTTTGGCGAGCCGGGCCGCGGCGGCCGGATCCCCGCAGACGATCGTCTGCCGCGGCGCGTTCTCGTGCGAGATCATCAGCTCCGGTTCGGCCGCGAGCAGCGCCTCGGCGCGCTCCGCGGAGCAGCCGAGCACGAGGAATTCGGCGTCCGGCAGGGTGAACCCCTGCGGCCAGTACCGGTTCAGCATGTCCTCTGTGGACTGTCCCGGGTACATGCCCGCCGCCTGCATCGCGGTCCATTCGCCGACGCTGTGCCCGGCGAGCAGATCCGGTTTGATGGCCAGCCGCCTCAGCGCGGCGTCGAGCAGCAACCCGACCTGGGACACGCTCGAAGCGCGCGAAAGCACGCTCGTCGTCGACCACTCCGGCCGGTCAAGGCCGAAGTGTTTGGCGACGTCGGCGCACCGCGGTTCCGCGTCAGCCTCCAGCCCTGGGTAGACGAAAGCGGTCTTCGCCCCGGCCTGGCCCAGCAACGGCGCCGTCGTGCACCAGATGTCGTTGGGGCCGTGCCAGGTCCCGCCCTCGGCCGCGACTTTCGCGAGCACCCTCCGCGCGACTTCGAGCCGCTTCTCGTCGGGCCGGACGATTCCGATCCGGCACGGGCCGTGCCCACCGGATTCCGGGTCCGGGCGGTCGAGCAGGACGCGCAGGTCCCCGGGAGTGGGCGCCGCGAGCAGCAGGACTCGCTCGGGTTCCACGCTCACCTTGGCCCGCCGCGGCCGTGCGGGCGCCGGATCGGCCTCCTCCAGCACCACGTGCGCGTTGACGCCGCCGAAACCGAAGGCGTTGACCGCCGCCCGGCGCGGGACGTCCCCCGAACGCCAGCGCTCGGCGGTGGTCAGGGTACGGAATCGCGTCTTGTCCAGCAGGGGGCTCGGATCGGCGCAGTTCAGGGTCGGCGGCAGGATCGCGTGGTGCAGCGCGAGCGCCGCCTTGACCAGCCCGGCGGCCCCGGCGGTCGGCATGGTGTGGCCGATCATCGCCTTCACCGCGCCGATCGCGGCGCGGGGCCCGTCCGGCGGGCCGAACACCTCGGCGAGGGTGGCCAGTTCGGCGGCGTCACCGGCCGGCGTCGCGGTTCCGTGCGCCTCCAGCAGGCCGAGCGCGCCGGGCGCGGTGGGATCGAGACCCGCCGACGCCCACGCGCGGCGCAGCGCCAGCGTCTGACCGGCGACCGCCGGGCTGAGCAGGCTCGCGCTCTTCCCGTCGCTCGACGTCCCCGAACCGCGCAGCACCGCGTAGACCCGGTCTCCGTCGCGGCGCGCGTCGTAGAACCGCTTCAGCACGACGATCGCGGTGCCCTCACCGATCAGCAGCCCGTCCGCGTCCCGCGAGAACGGGCTGATCCGCTGGCTCGGCGACAGGGCGCCGAGCTGGGTGAACATCGACCAGAGCGTGTCGTCGTGGCAGTGGTGCACGCCGCCGGCCAGCACGACGTCGCAGCGGCGCCGCGCGAGCTCGCCGATCGCCTGGTCCACGGCGAGCAGCGACGACGCGCAGGCCGCGTCCACCGTGTACGCGGGGCCGCCGAAGTCCAGGCGGTTGGCGACCCGCGACGCGGCGAGGTTCGGCACCAGCCCGATCGCGGTGTCCGGCCGGAACTCGCCGAGCGGTTCCAGCAGCGCGTCGCGGAGCCGGTCCAGCATCCCCGGACGCGCCGACGGCAGCAGTTCCCGGACGGCGCCGGTGATCTGGCGGACCGACCGGACCCGCTGGTCGAATCGCTGGAGCCCGGGCGAGAGGTAGCCGCCCCTGCCGAGGATCACGCCCACGCGTTCGAGGTCTCCGAGCCGTCGCAGGCCACCGGCGTCGTCGACCGCGGAAGCGGCAACGGCCAGTGCGACGAGCTGGTCCGGCTCCATCCCGGCGACGCTGCTGGGGGCGATGCCGAGCGCCGTCGCGTCGAAGTCCAGGCTGTCGGCGACGAACCCGCCGCGCCTGCCGTAGGTGCGGTCCGGGGTACGGCCGTCTCCGTCGTGGAAACTCGGATCCCAGCGGTGCGGCGGGATCTCGGTGATCGCGTCGGTACCCGAGACGACGTTCCGCCAATATTCGTCCACAGTGGACGCGCCGGGAAGGAACACGCCCATCCCGACGATCGCGACCGGCTCCTGGTTGTTCACCACAGCGACGCCGTGTACAGCACCGAGCGGACGTCGGCCGGGCCGTAGGCCAGCTCGCGCAGCAGCGCGGCGGTGCCTTCGTCCGGGTCGATCAGCGCCACCTCGCGGCGCTCGTACTCGCGCGCCAGCTCGGGCGAGACCATGCCCGCGTGCTCGTCCGATGGCGCCCACGGTCCCCAGTGGACGGTCAGCGCCCGGCAACCGGTGCGTTCCGCCCACTGTTCACCGAGGGTTTCGAGCGCGTCGTTCGCCGCCGCGTAGTCGGTCTGACCCCGGTTTCCCAGCACCGCGGCGATACTGCCGAAGAAGGTCACGAACGCGGGCCGCACACCGAAATGCTCCAGTGCGTCGAGCAAGGCCCGCGCACCGTCCACTTTGGTCCCGTAGACCGTGCGGAACGAGCGCTCGTCCTTGTCGGCCATCAGCTTGTCGTCGATCACCCCGGCCGCGTGGACGACGCCGTCGATCCGGCCGTAGCGAGTGTGCAGATCCTTGACCACCTGCCGGACGGCGGCGGCGTCGCGCACGTCGAGCGACCGGTAGGCGGCGACACCGCCCGCCGCGCGGATCTGGTCGAGCGTCCGCGCGATCTCGCGCTGGGCCAGCACGGTGCGCGCCCGGCGTTCGATGTCCGCGAGCGAGCCGCCCCGCGCGGCCAAGGCCGAGCGCATCCCCGGCGCGTCACCGGGAAGATCCTCGTCGCCGGGCTCGGCAGGCCACGGCGTGCGGCCCGCCAGTTCGATCCGGCATCCGCTCGCCGCCAGCGCGACCGCCGCCCGCGCGGTGATCCCTCGGGCACCGCCGATCAGCAACAGCACCGAATCCGCGTCGAGGCCGAGTGCCTTGACCTCTCCCCCGCCGGGACCGGCGCCCGCATACGCGATCGAACCGAGCGAGCCCGCGGAAGGCTCGAACGCCGCGCGTCCCGCGGTGTCGTAGCGAACGGCCACCGGACCTTCGGCGATCGCCTCTTCCAGCACTATCCGTGCGAGGTCCACAGTGGACTCCACCTCGACCAGTCTGGTCGGCTCGCTCCGCTCCCGCGCCGCCGCGCGGACGAGACCGCGCAGGCCGGCGGCAGGTCCGGCACCCGGCCTCGCCACCACGACCACCGCGCCCCTGGCGCTCTTGAGCAGGCCGAACACCTGCGCCGCGACGGGTTCCTCGGCGTCCGCCAACGGATTCAGCACGACGACGACGTCGGCCTCGTCTCGCTCCCCCGGCAGCGCGCCCGCGCCGGCGAACACCGCGCGGACCGACTCGGCCAGTTCCTCCTGGCCTGGCTCGAAGCTCACCGCGACCGATTTGCCGTTCACCTTCGCGAGGTCGGGTGTGCCGAGCGGCGCGGACACGCGGTCGAGCAGGTACCGGCCGGGAGCGGTTCCGACGGGTGGCTCGGCAGGGGCAGGCGTAGCTGCTGCCGGTTCGAGCCACTTTCGCAGCCGGGCGGCCAGCGCGCTCGCCGTCCGATCACGGCTGAGCTGGTCCTGGGCGTCGTCGTGCACCCGGCCGGTGAGACCCAGCTTCGCGAGCAGCGAGCCCGCGATCTCGGTGCGTTTGATCGAGTCGATGGAAAGATCCGCTTCCAGGTCGAGATCGGCGTCGATCATCTCGGCCGGATAGCCGGTGCGTTCGCTGATCGCGCCGATCACGGTGGCCAGGACATCCGTGACGGCGGCCTCCGGGGCCGGTTCCGGTTCGGGCACGACAACCGGAGCCTCGACCGGTGACAGCAACGCGGGCACGGCCGTGACCTGCACCGGTGTCGGGGCGAGCGGCGTGGTCCCGAGGTACCCCAGCATCACATCCCGTTGCGCCGCCAGCAGTTCACGGCTGGTGCGGAGGAATTCGACAACGGCCTGGTCACGTCCGGGCACGGGCTGGTTCATGGTCGTCCTCGGGATTCGTCGGGCGGGCACGAGCCCATGGGCGGGGACCTCGCCACCGGGCGCGCGGACGGTCTGGCCGTCCACGGTCCAGGCGGGCTTGGGGAGCGGGCCGACACGGACACGGCCGCGGAAGAGCCGTTCGGTGCGCACGTCGACACCGGTGAGGGCCAGGCGCGCGAGCGCGGTGAGGAACCCGCGCAGCCCAGGACCGCCGGGGTCGCACGGGATCACGGTGTGCGGCCGGTCGCCAAGAATGTCCTTCACCAGCCTGGAAAGCACCTGTCCCGGGCCCGCCTCGACGAACGTGCGCGCGCCCGCCGCGTACATGTCCTCGATCAGTTCGACGAAGCGCACCGGCGAGCCGATCTGTGCCGCGAGCTCGGTGCGGACCGCTCCGGCTTCGTACGGCCGGGCGGTGCGGTTCGACCACACCGGCGGACCCGGCTCGCCGATCTCGGCGTTGTCGAGATCGACGGCGAACACGTCGCTCGCCCCGGCCACCAGCGGACTGTGGAAGGCGCACGCGACCGGGATCCGCTTCGCACCGATCCCCTGGGTCCGCAGTTCGCGGACCGCCTCCTCGATGGCGGCCGTCGGTCCGGAAAGGACAGTCTGCCCCGGCGCGTTGTGGTTGGCCAGTATGACGTCCGGGTGATCGAGGGCGGCGGCCAGTTCCTCGCTGGACGCCTTCACCGCGGCCATCGCACCCGGATCCGCGCCCGCGACTTCGGCGATCGAGCGGGCCCTCGCCCGGCTGAGCGCCACCAGGGTCGGCGTGTCGAACGCGCCCGCGACCGACAGCGCGGTGAGTTCGCCGTAGCTGTGCCCCGCCAGCAGATCCGGCCGGACGCCGAGGTCGGCGAGCAACCGGCAGACGGCCGATTCGACGAGCCCGAGCGCGGGCTGTGCGACCCGCGTGTCCTTGAGCACTTCGTCCTGCGCGGCGCGGGCGTCCTCGGTGAACGCGCGCGGCGGGAACGTCGCCGCGGTGACGTCGGGAGCGAGCCTCAGGACGTCGGCCAGTTCGGGGAAGTGCACGAACAGGTCCGCCAGCATTCCCGTCCGCTGGCTGCCCTGTCCGGGCAACAGGAACGCGATCTCACCGGCTTCGGTGTCGTCCGCGACGAGACCTCCATCGTTCTCGGCGGCCTCGCGCAGTTCCACGACGTCACTCGCGACGACCGCGAGCCGCACCGGCCCCGATCCGCCCCGTTCGGCGGCGAGGGCGGCGATCTCCCGCAGCGGACGGCCTTCGTTGGCCGCCAGCAGATCCTGCAGCGTGGCGCGGGCGGCGTCCACGTCGGTGCCGCGGAGCAGGACCAGCTCGGCGTCCCAGTCACGCGGGCCGTGCCGCCGCCCCGGCGGGACTCCCGGGGCGGCGAGCACCGCGTGGAAGTTGGTCCCACCGAACCCGAACGCGCTCACTCCGGCGAACTCGCGTCCGCGCGGAACCGGCATCGGCCGGGCGCCGGTGGAGAAGGTGAAGGGACTGCTCTCGGCGTCCCAGGCGGGGTTCGGCCTGCTCAGGTGCAGCGTGGGCGGCACGACTTCGTGCCACAGCGCCAGCGCCGCCTTCATCAGGCCCGCCAGCCCCGCGGCGCATTTCGTGTGCCCGATCTGGCTCTTCACCGAGCCCAGCGCGCACGTGCCCGGTCCGGCACCCGCGGCGAGGAAGAACTCGGTGAGCGTGGTCAGTTCGGTGGCGTCGCCGACGACCGTGCCCGTGCCGTGCGCCTCGACCAGCGAGACGTCCGCCGGGGACACGCCGGCGTCGCGGTAGGCGCGGGCGAGGGCTCGTCGCTGCCCCTCAGGACGCGGCGCGGTGAGACCGAGCGCCTTGCCGTCACTGGCGGCGCCGACGCCCTTGACCACGGCGTAGACGCGGTCACCGTCGCGTTCGGCGTCGGACCGCCGCTTGAGCACGAGACACGCGACGCCCTCGCCGAGGGCGATCCCGTCCGCCGTCGCGTCGAACGGACGGCACCGTCCGGTCGGCGACAGGGCACCCGCCGAGGTGAACATGAGGTAGTCGTTGACGCCGTTGTGCAGATCGACCGCTCCGCACAGGACCATCGAACTCGTTCCCGCCCGCAGTTCCTTCACCGCGAGGTCCAGCGCGGCCAGCGACGAGCCGCACGCGGCGTCCACGGTGTAGTTGGCGCCGCCGAGGTCGAGCCGGTTGGCGATCCGGCCGGAGATGACGTTGGCGAGGGTGCCGGGGAACGAGTCTTCGGTCAGTTCCGGCAGTTGAGCGAGAAGTTCTTCCGGGACGTCTTCGAGGTAGCTGGGGAGCAGCGCGCGCAGGACGCCGGCGTTCGCCAGGTCTCCCCCGGCTTCGGCGCCGAAGATGACGCTAGTGCGCTCGCGGTCGAAGCCCCCTTCGCCGTAACCGGCGTCTTCGAGGGCCCGTCGCGCGGTTTGCAGGGATACCAGCTGGGCCGGGTCGATACTGCCCATCGACTTGGGCGGGATGCCGTAGGCGAGCGGGTCGAAGTCCACCGCTGGCAGGAAACCGCCCCATTTCGACGTCGACTGGTCCGCGTAGACGTCGGTGTCCCAGCGTTGACCCGGCACTTCGGTGACGGCGTCCGCACCATGCAGGACGTTGGACCAGAAGGCCGGCAGGTCGGGTGCCCCGGGGAACACGCAGGCCATCCCGACGATCGCGATATCACCGTCCACAACGGACTCTTCGGCGGGAGTGCGGGCGGCGAGCAGTTCCGCCGCGCCTTCGGTGACTTCCCGGTGCAGGGCGGCGATGTCGGTACGCCGCTCGCGCAGGACCGTCACCTGGCCCGCCATGTACATGCCCTCGGCGAGCTGGCCGAGGGTGTCGACCTCGACGAGCGCGTCGCCTTCCCGCCGGATGCCCTTGCTCGCGATCCGCAGCCGTCCGGTGTTCAGCTCTTCGAGCCGCTGCCAGGCCTCCTGCGGCGGGACGCCGTCCGCGCGAAGCCCGGCCTTCAGTGCGGCGAACTCGTCGGTGTACGGGCTGGGCAGGCAACGGGTCAGATGTCCGGGCGCGGTCTCCAGGGTGACCGTGGACCCGGCGTCGAGCACGCGGTCCTGGAAGGTCCCGGTGATCGCGCCGTGGGTCACGGCCTCCTCGGTGAACAGGTACGCGGTGCCCATCAGGACACCGATACCCGTGAGCGGCTCCGCCATCGCCGACACCATCGCGGCGGACCGGGCGTCGTGGATCCCGCCCGCGAACAGGATCTCGACGTCGTCGGCGCCGTGTTCGCGCAGGACGTCCAGCTGCTGTTCCCACAGCACGAAGCTCGACCGCGGACCGATATGCCCGCCGCATTCGGCGCCCTCGAAGACGAACCGGCGGATCCCGGCGTCGAGGAACTGCCGCAGGAGGATCGGTGACGGCACATGCAGGAAGGTCGCGATGCCGTCGGCCTCCAGTGTCTTGGCCTGCGCGGGTTTCCCGCCCGCGATCAGCACACAGCGCGGGCGCGCCGCGCGGATCGCCGCGAGCTGTTCGGCGCGCAGGGCTTCCGGGACGAACCCGAGGATGCCCGCTCCCCAGGGGCGGTCGCCGAGGGCTTCGGCGGTGCGGCCGAGCAGCTCGGTGGTCTTGGCGCCGTTCGCGGTGGCGACCGCGACGAACGGGAAGCCGTCGTTCGCGGCCACGGCGGCGGCGAACCCTGGCTGGTCGCTCACCCGCGTCATCGGGCCCTGCACGACCGGCAGGCGGGTCCCCAAGGTGCGGCACAGCCGTTCGCCTTGGCCCGCACGGCTCGCCGGCACCGCGAGCGACCGCACGACCGTGCGGACAGCGCTTTCGGCTTCCTCGAAGCGATTCGCGAACATCGCGCTGAGCCCGTCGTCGGCCCTGGCCAGCTCGATGCGGTCCGCCTGTGGCACGTCGGCCTCCGGGAACAGGCCGAGCCCGTCGAGCACCACGCCGGCCGCGCCGCCGGCGATCGCGGCGACCGCCGTCCTCGGCCCGATGCCCCCGTACGCCCATACCGGGACACCGCCACCGAACCGCGCCAGCAACCGCTGCAGCAGGACGAACGTGGTGAGGTCCGAGCCGCCCGCTTCGGCTCCCCTCGCCACCAGACCGGAGGCGCCGGCGTCGAGCATCCGGACGGCCTGCTCGACACCGGTCACCTCGGCCAGCACGGGGAGGCAGGCCCTGCCCCGCCAGACCGCCCCCTCGGCCAGCAGCACGAGCCCCGCGCCGCTTTCCCGCACCTCTTCGTCCCGCACGTGGTCGCCCGCCGGGATCCGGACGCCAAACGGGAAGCGGTAGTCCGATGTGGACACAGTGGTCCCGATATCCACGATCCCGAGACCGCCGCCCCTGGCGACGGCGGCCGCCAGCCCCGGATCGGGACGTCCGAGCGGGTTGACGCCGAGTACCCGCGTGCGCGCCGTCGCATGACTCACCGGCGGACCTCCTGTTCGGCTGGGCTGGTCGAACCTCGCCGGGCTCGGCGATCTTTCAGCGGGATTCCCAAGAAATAACCTACTTGCCGCAGAGAGCGCAATAGTCTCGTGCGAAAACTCGGAAAACAAGGGAACGCGTGCTAAAGTCCGGCGCCGGAAACAAATATGTCGACACCTGCGGAACAAGCCATTGACCTGCACTTTTATCACCCGCGTCGCATATTTCGACAACACATTGCTCACCGGCGTCACAAAACAGAATAATTGTCACCGAAAGCAGAAACGATAACCATGGAGCGCATGTGGAAGTAACAGGACGAGTCGTCGTGCTGACCGGCGCGGCACACGGTATCGGCGCCGCCATGGCCAGGCGGTTCGCCGCCGAGGGCGCCGCCGGGGTGGTGGTCTCCGATCTCGACCTCGACGCCGCGGCGGAGGTCGTCGCCGGGATCACCGCCGCGGGCGGCGCCGCGATCGCGCGCCACGCCGACGCGTCGTCCAAAGAGGACTTGAAGAGGCTGGTGACCGACGCCCGGTCGGTGTTCGGCGCGGTGGACCTCTTCTGCTCCAACGCGGGCGCCGCGTTCGGGACCGGCGTGCACGCCGCGGACGAACAGTGGACGCGGTCGTGGGCGATCAACGTCATGCAGCACGTCCATGCCGCTCAGGTCGCACTCCCCGGAATGTTGAGCCGTGGCCACGGATATCTCCTGATCACGGCGTCCGGCGCGGGCCTACTGGGCACCCCCGGTGACGCGCCGTATTCGGTGACCAAACACGCGGCCGTCGGGCTCGCCGAGTGGCTGGCCATCACCTACCGTCCGCGCGGGGTGCGGGTCAGCGCGCTGTGCCCGCTCGGCGTGCGGACCGCGCTGCTGGAGCCGGGGATCGCGGCCGGGCACCCCGCCGCGCTCGCGATCGCCGCCGCCGCGCCCCTGCTGGAACCGGAAGACGTCGCGGAGTCCGTCGTGCACGGGCTGGCGTCGGAGGAGTTCCTGATCCTGCCGCACGAATCGGTACGGGAGACCTACGCCCGCAAGGCGGCCGGTCTCGACGAATGGATCGATCGCACCATCCTCGAAACCAGCGCGCGGAAGAAGTGACCATGGAGTACCGCAGGCTCGGCGCGAGCGGCTTGTCCGTCAGTGAGATCTCGTACGGCAACTGGCTCACCCACCAGGACGGCGCGGAGTGCGTGCAGGCCGCGCTCGACGCGGGCGTCACGACCTTCCACACGGCCGCGGCCTGGGACGGCGGCGCCGCCGAAGAGAACCTCGCCGCGGCGCTGAGCCACGCCCGCCGCGACGATCTCGTCCTGTGCACCGGCGTCTTCTGGCCGGAAGGCCCGGGCGTCAACGACGCGGGCCTCGGCCGCAAACACCTGGTCACGTCGCTGCATGGCTCGCTCCGACGGCTGCGCACCGACTACATCGACGTCTACCAGCTGCTGCGCTTCGACTACCGCACGCCGCTGGAAGAGACGTTCCTCGCGCTGTCGGATCTGGTGCGGCAGGGGAAGATCCTCTACGCGGGCACCGCGGAATGGACGGCGGAACAACTGCTGGAGGCGCGGCCGATCGCCGAACGGCACGGTGTCCCGCTCATCGCGAACCAACCGCACTACTCGATGCTGTGGCGCGTCGCCGAGGCCCAGGTGATGCCGGTGTGCGAACGCTCCGGGATCGGGCAGTTCGCGTCGGTCCCGCTCGCGCAGGGCGTGCTGACCGGCAAGTACCGGCCGGGCGAGATCCCGCCGGGCTCCCGGGCCGCGAAGGCGGCCGAGGCGCGGCCGTTGCTCCTGCCGGACCTCCTCGAACGCGTCGGCATGCTGCGCGGCGTCGCCGACGAGGCCGGGCTGACCATGGCCCAGCTGGCGCTCGCGTGGACGTTGCAGCACAACACCGTCGCTTCCGTGGTGACCGGCGCGAGCACCGCCGCCCAGCTGACCGAGAACGCGAAGGCGGCCGGGGTCGTGCTGGACCTCGACGCGCTGACGCGGATCGATCATCTGCTGGGCAGTTTCGTGCAGACGGATCCGCGGCTGACCTGGTCGCCACCCGCGACCACCTGACGCGGGCGGCGCGAACTCGCGTGATCAGACGGACGACACGCGTGATTGGCTGGACGACACGCGTGATCGGACGGACGACACGGTGCGCGGCCGAGGCCCACCGCGTGTCGTCCGTCTGGTCACGCGTGTCGTCCGTCTGATCACGCCGAACCGCCGCTCGATGCCCACGTGGGCACACACCCCGGCCGACCGCTCCCCAACGACGCGAAAGCCACTTTCGCAACCTTGAAGGTTGCGAAAGT
>NZ_JBHVKW010000112.1:0-27213 GCF_042797905.1 Amycolatopsis sp. NPDC057786 | reverse complement strand
ACGGACGGGATTCCGTCCGTCCCGGCGGGATTCAGCGGCTCAGCGACGGCAGGGGTTGCCCGCCGGATGCGCCGAGGTTCCGTGCACGTCGGCCTGGGACTCCGCGAGCACGATCTTCGCGAGCGCGGTGTCCAGCGCGACGGCCTGCTGCTTCACCACGCCGTTCGCCACGGTCTGGCCGTTGAGCTTCAGCGAACCGATGACCAGCGGGATGGTCAGCGGCGCCGAGCCCACGGTGATCGACTCACCGTTGATCTTCAGCGAGGCGACGTTCGAACTGCCCGCCAGCACCGGGGCGAGACCGCCCGGCGACGGCTGACAGGTCGCGGTCGCCTGCGACTGGATCACGCCGAGTTCGACGGTCAGCCCGAGCGTGCTGATCACCGTCTTGTCGATCTTCGCCGACGCCAGTGCGCGATCGCCCGCGGCCGGAGCCGCCGACTGGTCGTCCGGCGTGAGATCGGTCGACGCGGTCAGCACCTTGGTGTCGACCTTGATCAGGCCGGCGTTGAGCGTCGCGGCGGCGACGGTGCTGCTGTCGTCGGCACAAGGCAGGTTCGCCGGGTTGGCCCGCGCCGCGGTCACCCCGAGGACGTTCGCCGCGGTGCCGGTGCAGGAGAAGACGCCGTCACGGTCGTCGTCGACGATCGTGCCGACACCGGTCGCGTCGACGAGGCCGGCACCCGACGGGGCCGAAAGAGTCACCGTGAACGTCTCGTTCGGCTCGTCGACGGTGTCCGGATTGACCAGGACGGTCACCGGTCTTGCCGTCTGGCCAGGGGCGAACGTGACCATCCCGCTCGCCGCCGTGTAGTCGGCCGGCGCGGACGCGGTGCCGTTGGCGGTCGCGTACTGGACCGTCACCGGATTCGGGCTGGGGCCACCGAGCAGCGACACCGTGAACGTCGCCGGTACCTGCGCGCCACCGGAACCCTCGCCGACGGTCACGTCGTTGATGCTCAGGCCCAGTACACGCACGGTCGTGGTCTCGATGTATCCCAGCGAAGCCCCGTCGACCTGGTAGTCGACGACGCACTGGTAGGTGCCCGGCGCGGCACCGGCCGCGGCCTTGATCGTCTCGGTGAACGTGGCGACCCCGCCACTGGTCACCTTGACGCTGCCCGGGTCGTTGGTGACGGTGAGCTGCGGGTCGCAGCTGGTCACCTTCGGGGTCACCGTGACCTCGATGGACTTGATGCCGTCCAAAATGGCCTGGGAGACCTGGCCGGCCGGGACGTTGTTCAGCAACACGCCGCCCGTGGCCGAGGTGATGGCGGAAGCCTGCCCCGTGGCGTCGAGCCCGCCGACGTTGACGGCGATCACGCGGATCTTCGCCGCCTGCAACGCCGCGATGGTCTGGGCAAGGGTGTGCCCGCCGCTCGGGTCGTGCGACGGCGCGTCGCCGAACCACGCGATGATGCGGGTGCCGTCCGGACGGAACGCGACCGCGCCGGTGGCGAGCTGGTAAAGCGCGTTCAAGTTCGCTTCCGGCGTGTCCCCGCCGCCCGAGGCCACCCACTGGTCGATCCCCGCCTGGACGGCGGTCGTGTCCCCGGTGATGCCCTGATTGACCTTGAACGGCACCGAGTCCGTGAAGTCCTTGTACTCGGCGACACCGAACTGCGCGGTCGGCTGCGCGGCGAGAACGTCACCGGTGATGGCGCCGGCGTTCGTCCGCACGTTGCCGATCGGTCCGCCCATGCTGCCCGTGGTGTCCGCGAGCAGGACGAGATCGGGATTCGGCGGCACGGCCGAGGTCGTCACGTTCTTGGTCACGGTCGTGCTCTGCCCCGCGTTCAGGGTGAGGTCGACCGTGGCCGGGTCTACTCCCGGTGGAGCCGCGGCGGCGACCGCGGTGGACGCGAGCATCGCCGAGACGGCGGTCAGGACGACGAGCAGTGGTCTTCGTGACATGGACTTCCCTTTCGAGACCCGGCCGGAGCCGGAATTCCTGTGAGCTCGGTGAAGAAGACGGAATATTTCGTTTTTCGTTAGCGCGAGCACCGCGCTTCACCCAAAGCGCCCTGTGTCAAGGCGCCCAACGGGCTGTTACCGCGAATCCGGGCTACGCGGACCAGGCACGCATTGCGCCGTCCAGCCGAAGGAACTTCGGCGCCTCTCACTCTTCAGCGTGAGAGGCGCCGAAGATTTCGGCGTTTTCCGTGATCACCTCGCCAGGCGGAAATCCGATTTCCCCAGCGAATACTCACCGAATGTCGCAACATCGCCCGCCGGCCGATACCTCGGCGAGACCTCGGTCAGTAGACGCACTGGATGACCGCGTCGTCCAAGCGGATGTACTTCGCCGGCCCGCCGTTGTTGCCGAAGATCGGCTGAAGATAGACGGTACCCACGCCGTTCAGATTGAGATTGGTCAGCGTGATGAGCTGATAGCCCGCCCGGTCGTCGATCCACTTCACCGTGTGGGAGATTTTCCGCCAGCCGATGGGATCCCAGATCTCGAGGCCGATGTTCGCTCCACCACCGACCGGGTCGGCGTAGATCGCGGCCGCGCAATTCGCTCGATTCGCCGGGAAACTGCCGAGTGACTTCGGAGTCCTCATCGCCGACCAGCCGTTGTCGGCGAAGAGCCAGCCGTTGTTGTTGCCGGTCCGCGCCACTCCCATGCCGATGTCGAACCAGGAATGCCCGTCGCCGCCCTGAATTCCGCGCTCCCATACACCATGGGGATTCGATTCGTAACCGTCGGACCATTGCACGATCCCGGCGTGCGCGGTTCCCGCGGCACCCACGAGCGCCAACGAAAACACCGAAAGGACGGCGAACATCTTCTTGGACACGAAAGTTCCCCCTCTTCGCGTGAATGAACCCCGTCAGAGGACCAGAGTCCGGAACGCGAGCACAAGGTACCTTCGCGCACGCATTCGACTGCCCCTCAGGACAGTGAGCTTTTCCGACGTCACTCTGAACAGGTTGAGAGGAGCGCTCATGGCGTTCCGGGACGATGCTCTGAGCGGAGCAGACCGTAGACGAGCACATCGACATACTCGCCGTGTTGGAAGGACCTGCCGCGCATGACCCCTTCCCGGCGGAACCCCAGGCGTTCGAGGGCTTTCTGCTCGCCGAGGTTACCGCCATTGGTCAGGGCTTCGATTCTGTTCGCGGTCGTGCGGCCGAACAGGTAGTCCACGAGCAGCCTCTGCGCCACCGTGCCCACCCCCTGGCCACGATGCTCGGGCAGCACCCCCACGCCGATCTCGTAGGTGACACCCGAGGGGAAGCCGCGGGGCTTCCAGGAGACGATGCCGACAACCGTGTCGTCAGCCCGCGCGATCGCGACCGCCGACGACTCGGCGGAGATGTACCCGTCGATCTCCCATCGCTTGCGGCGTGCCCTCGGATCACCGAATCCGGGCCACTCGAACTCGCCGAGCGCATCGGGATCCGTGCAGAGGCGGTCGAGAAAGGCGAGGTCGGCCTCGGTGAACGCCCTCAAGTGGACTTTGTCCGGGCGGTTCGCTGGAGTCATGAAGGCCAGTATCGCGCCCGGAACATCACCCGTCAGGCAGTGAGCAGCTCCGCAGTTTGGCGGCGATCCGGGCCAGCGCCCGCTGATCTTCCGCGGTCAAGGGGTCGAGGACGAGCTCCCGCACCGATCGGACATGCGTGGGGGCGGCCGCGACGACCACGTCGTAGCCGTCGTCGGTGAGCACGGCGAGCGTGTACCGGCCGTCGCCGGGGTCCGGCGTCCGCTCCACCCAGCCCCGCTGCTCGAAGCGTTTGACCACATTGGACAGACGCGAGAGCGAGCCGTTGGCGAGATAGGCCAGCTCGCTCATCCGCAGCCGCCGGTCCGGGGCCTCCGAAATATGGCTGAGGGTCAGGTACTCGAACAGCGTCAGCCCGGCGTCGTGCTGCAGTGGCGACTCGAGACGCCCCGGCAGCAGGAGGACCAGGGAGACCAGCCCGGTCCAGGCCTCCTTTTCGGCAGGGGTCAGCCACAGCGCTTCGTCGGGGTCGGGTGCGGCCATGGCGGAACCTTACCCAGAACCCGATGACTTCACACGTGAAGTTAAACCGTGCTACGTTGACTTCAAGCTTGAATCCAACGAGAGGATCCGCCATGCCCCAGCCGGAGTTCTTCGCCACGCCCGGATACGGCGACCGGCAACTGAAAGTGATGCGCTACAGCCAGGCGGTGCGCATCGGCGATCGCGTCGAGATCTCGGGGCAAGGAGGCTGGGACGACGGCCTGAACTTCCCCGAATCGCTCGAAGAGGAGATCGTCAAAGCCTTCGAGAACGTCGAGCGGACCCTCGCCACGGCAGGCGCCACCTGGCGCGACGTGATCGCTGTGAACTCCTACCACGTCCCGGAAACCCCGGGGTTCATCGGCGAGACCCACAACCGCGTGATGGTCGAGCAGTTCCGTGAGCACATGGGCGACCGCGCACCGATCTGGACGGAGGTCGGCGTCCCGGCCCTCGGCGCGCCCAAGATGCGGGTCGAGATCAGGGTCACCGCGATCGCCGGGAGTTCCCGCGTGTGAATCCCGCGTTCCAGGGGTACTCCGCAACCACGCCCATGCTCTTGGCCAAGCTGGGAAACCCGCTAAGGAGAACGCGTGGGTATCACGAGAACACGACAGGCTTACGAATTCCCCACCGGCATCGCCCCACCGCTGGGAGAGGTCCGGGCCTGGTTGCGAGAACGGCTGACCGAGGTCGGCCGCGCCACCATCGCGGACACCGAGCTGCTGACCACCGAACTGGTCACCAACGCGCACGAACACGCGGACGGCGTCACCGAACTGAGGGTCTCCGTACCCTCGGGCCGGGACGTCGTCCGCGTCGAAGTCGACGACCACCGGCCGCGCCTGCGGCCGTTCCGCGTGGCCAAAGCGGATCCGACGAGCCCCCGCGGGCGAGGGCTGGCACTGGTCGAGGCGATCAGCGCGCGGTGGGGGGTCACCACCGGCGCGGGAGTCAAAACGGTGTGGGCGGAGATCCCGGTGCTCTGACACGATCAGCCCAGGAGACGCGGATCCACCGCTCCCCCGAGCCACGCACGAAGGACTCCGTTGAACAGGTCGGGATCCTCCACATTCCAGATGTGGTGCATCCCCGGCACGAGCCGGGTCCGTGCCTGGGGCGCCGCCCGCGCGATTTCCGCGAGGGATCGGCGCACCGCCGCGGAATCCTTCTCCCCCGCCGTCGCGAGCAGCGGTCCGGTATAGCGACCCACTTCCGCCGGCACTCCGCCCGCGCACACCTCGGCGGCCATCGCGGACGCGGTTTCGCGGCGCACCGAGAGACCGTGCTCGACATACCGGGCGCGCGCGTCCTCCGGAAGCCCGAAGACGGCCGCCTGGGCACGCCAGTACCAGCGCGCCCGCGAGAAGGCCGACTGCAGCCCGCAGTACAAGCGCATCCCGGCACCGGCGGACATGAGCGGCGCGCTGGTCAGGAACGCCGAACTCACCCGGTCCGGGTTCCGCGCCAGCACGCGCAACGCCGTGAGCGCGCCGAGGGAAAGCCCGACGAGATCGAACTGACCGTCGACGCCGTGCCCGGTCACTCTCGCGACGACGTCGTCCGCCACCGCGTCCAGTCCCGGCCAGCCCTCGCGGACTCGTTCGCCGAATCCCGGCAGATCGGGCGTGAGCACCGTCCGATCGCCGAACGCGGACAGCTGTGGCTCCCACATCCAGTTCGCGACGTTGCCGCCGTGCAGCAGCACCACCGGCCGCTCCGCCGTGGCCGTCCCGGCGGCGTGCACCTCGGGGAACGCGCTCACGCGAGTTCCTCCTCGAGCGCGTCGAGCCAGTCCAGTTCGACGCGCAGGTGCGCGATTCCGATGTCCAGTGTGGACAGTCGCAACCTGGCCGCCCGGTCGGGCGCGGCGGTCTCCGCCCGAGTCCGCTCGAACCTCTCCAACCGCGCCCGGGTCTCCTCGCGATGTACCGCCAGGAGGGCACGGAAGGCGTCGTGGTCGAGATCCGCGCCGAAGAACACCCGCGCGAGGAACGGATCGCGTTCGACGTGCCGCTCGGGCTCGCTCGCCAGCCACTCGGCGAGCGCCGTCCGCCCCGCGGCGGTGATGCGGTGTTCCTGCCGGTCCGGCGCCCCGGACCCGGCCACCTTCTCGACCTCGGCGAACCCGTCCGTGACGAGCCGGGCGAGGGTGCGATAGATCTGCGCCTTGTCCGCCGCCCAGAAGTGCCCGACGGTCGACTCGAAGTGGCGCTTGAGGTCATAGCCGGTCATGGGTGCGAGCGCGAGCAACCCCAGGATGAGGCGGGAGAGAACCATGCCACTAGTAGACAAGTCACCTATGGGACTTGTCAACTAGCCCACCTTCGATTCGACCCTCCCGAGCGGGTCGGGCTCGGCGGCCAGCGCCTCGGCGGCCTCCTGCCAGGCGTGATCACCCGGGTAGAGCTCGCTGCGGAGATAGGCCGCGGTGAGCCGCTGCACCACGGCCACTCGCTCCGGACTCTCGTCCGTGGTCTCGGCGACGTCGTAGCCGGAAATCCCGCCGAGACCGTGCTCCGCGTCGAACAGGGTGAGCAAGGTCTTGCGCCCCGGCGAAAGGAAGTACGGATCGGTGTGCCATTCCGGGCCACGGACCGTCAGATGCGCCGAGGAGTCCTTGTCGCCGGCGACCACGAGCGCGGGCGTCGTCATCGCGGAGAAATCGGTGCCGACGAAGAAGGAATAGTTCTCCGCCACGAATTCCGCGACAGCGTCGCCGCCGCGACCGGGCGCGGCGAGCAGCACTCCCGCGGAGATCCGGGGCTCGGCCAAGTTCACCTCCGTGCCATCACCGGGCTCGGTGTACCGCGCGCCCAGCAGCAGGCTCGCGGTATGCCCGCCCATCGAATGCCCGGCCACGGCGACCTTGCCCCGGTCCACTCGTCCGCGCAGGCCAGGCACCGCGGCCTCGATCTCGTCGAGCCGGTCGAGAATGCCGATCATGTCCTCGGCCCTGGACCGTTGGTACAGCGGCGCTTCGGGATGATCGGTCCCCAGATCCAGAGTCCTGGAACTGAGATGAGTGGGCTGAAGAACGACGAATCCGTGTGCCGCCCAGTAGTTCACGAGCGGGGCATAGCCGTTCAGCGACGAGAGGTGATTCGAATGACCCTGACCGTGCGACAGCAGGATGATCGGCAAGCCGCCACCGGTCATCGGCGCGGAGACCCGGATCTGGAGATCCACGGCTCGATCCGGCGTCGGCAACGTCACCGGGGCGATCGAGATTACTGGCGTGCTCATGCCGGCACTTCCCTTGTGAGACGGCTCCCTACTAAACGGAGCACTGCTCCACAAACATACGGAGCACTGTTCCGCTTTGTCAAACCCCGCCCGGCCACGCACTACGCAAGATATTTCCGTGCCCACTCGGCGAATCCGGTGAGCGGGAGGCCGAGTTCGCGCGCGTACTCCGGACGCCCGGGCTGGCCTACCACGTTCAGCCACTCGTGCGAGGCGCCCATCGGCGGCATCCCGGCGGCGACCGCCTGCTCGACGGTCATGTCCGGTGCCGCCAGCGGGGTGCCCAGCACGTCGGAGAGGGCCTCGGCGATCTCCGCCATGGTCAGGAAGTCACTCGCCAGCTCCAGTTCGACCCCGGCGAACCGCTCCGGTTCGGCGATGGCCGCGGCGGCCGCGGTGCCGATGTCGTCGACGGCGGCCAGCGACAGCGACGTCGACGGCTTGATGACGCTCACCAGACCGCCGTCCACGCCGCGCGGGAAGAGGAACTTCATGTCGGGCAGGAAGTTCTCCATGAAGAAACCCGGCTTGAGCAGTGTCCACTGGGGAAAGCCGGCTTCGCGGAGGCGGTCCTGGATCGCGGCCTTGGCACCCAGCGTGGGCTCCATCGACGTCCAGCGGCCTTCGGCCCAACCGTCCGCCTCGACGTGCTGACCGGCGCCCGAAACGGAGGTGTGCACGAACTGCGGCACCCCGGCCGCCTTCGCGCCCTCGATGAGGTTGACGCCTTGAGTCACCTCGCCGTCGAAGTCGAATCCGTCGGCGTTCATGTCCGGCATCTGTACCGAGAAGACGGCTCGGGCGCCCTTGGCCGCCCGGATCACGGAATCGACGTCGTGGAGATCACCGACGACGAGTTCGGCGCCGAGCGCTTCGACGGCTTTCGCCCTGGCCGGATCGCGCACCAGCGCGCGGACGGGAACACCGGCCGCGAGCAGGGCGCGGGCGGTCGCACCGCCCTGCCTGCCGGTGGCGCCGGTGACCAAAACGGGTACTGGGGACATGCTGGACTCCTTCGGTCGAACTAAGTGGCGGGGCCCGCCACTTATCGTCCGCTACGATATGGCGGGGCCCGCCACTTACGCAAACTCCGAGGTGAAGACATGTCCGACGGCCGGCGCGCCGACGCACGGCGCAACTACGCGCGCATCCTCGCGGTGGCCGAGGAGGAGGTCGCGGCCCACGGCTCCAGCGCCTCCCTGGAGCAGATCGCGCGGACCGCCAACGTCGGCTCGGCGACCGTCCGGCGCCACTTCCCCACCCGGCGGGCACTGCTGGAAGCGGTCTCCGCGAAACGGATCGCGGCGTTGTGCGCCCGCGCCGTCGAGTTGACCGGCGAGGACGACAGCCGGAAGGCGCTCCTGACCTGGCTCGACGAGGTCGTCACCTACTGCGTCTCCGCCCGCGGTTTGGCGGCCGCGCTCGCCTACGACGGTCCCCTGGAGCACGAGAACGCCTGTTCCGCCGCCATCGAGGAAGCCGGGGATCCGCTCGTGCGGCGGGCCGCGCGGGACGGCGCGGTGTCTCCGGACCTCACCGTCGCCGATCTGATCACGCTGATCGTCGGCATCGTCCTGGCCACCGAGCACTACCCGGATCCCGCCGCACAGGCGGACCGGCTGTTCCGGTTGGCCGTCGCGGGCCTGAGCCCCCGGACATGAAACAGGGCCGGAGCGGTTTCCCACTCCGGCCCCGGAAAACTCCCGGTCTACCGCGTGCCGCGGCGTCCCGACGAGACCACTGCCGGCACCGGTCCGCCGTTGATCACGAACTGCGACCCCGGCTCACGGACGACGTCGCCGTTCGCGGAATTCGAGATCGTCACGTTCGTCAAGGTCGCGCTGCCGCGGGCACCGCTCATCGCGAGGATGCCCGCGCCGTTGTTCGACTTGTCGATCTTGACGTTCGTCAGGGCCGCGGTCACGACGCCGCCACCCGTCTTGAACTGGACACCGTCGTAGGTCGAATCGTGGATCTCCGTGTCCCGCAGGACGACCCCGGGAATGTCCTTGCCCTGCGCGAAGAACGTGATCGCGCCGAACTCCTGCTGCTCGCCCCAGAACACACCGCCGCAGCGGTACAGGGCGTTGTTCGCGATGAGCGTCTCCCCGGAGAACGGCAGCGGATCGTGATCCGTCGCCAGCATGATGCCCGGATAGTTCATCGTGTCGTGGACGACGTTGTTCTCGATCTTGTTGCCGTAACCGCCGTAGATCGCGATCCCGTTGGCACGCCACGGAAGCTGGATCGTGTTGTTGGCGAACACGTTGTCGTGCGCGATGTCCTGTGACGGATCCTTCACGTACTGGTTCGCCCACACCGCGAGCGAGTCGTCACCGGTGGTGCGGAACGACGAGTTGAACACCTTCGAGTTGCGGGTGCCGTTGGTGAAGTTGATGCCGTCGGCGTAGGTGTTCCGGATCCGCATGCCGCTGAACTCGAGGCCGTCGCCGGGGCCCCAGAGCGCAGGCAGGTTGCTGTAGTCCCGGCCGACCCACACGCCGACGTTGGCGTGCTCGATCCACACGTTGGTGATCTTCGTGCCGGTGCCGAAGCGGCCGTTGAGGCCGACGCCGCCTTCCGCGCCGCCGTCGCCGCCGCGGATCCGGCCGGAACCGAAGATGGCGATATCGGAGATCTGCGTGTTCCTGTCGATGTCGAATCCGAAGTTGCCCTCGTGCGGATGGTTGATACCGCCCGCGTTCTGCGGCTCGATCTGCGAGTACAGCTGCGAATGCCACATGCCAGCACCACGGATCGTCACGTTCGAGATGCCGATCTGGTTGTACTGGCCGCCGCCGTTGGGCACGTTCGGGTCATCGGTCAGGATCTTCTTCTCCTGCCGCCACTGCCCCGCCGGGATCCAGACACAGCCGATCACGCCGTTCTGGTCGTCGGTCACCGCGCGCTGGATCGCCGCCGAGTCGTCGTTGCCGTCGTTCGGCACGGCGCCGTACTCCGTGATCGACACGCAGTTCGCGGGCTTCTCCGACGCCGGGGCGACCTGTTCCAGATCGATGAGGTCGACGACGTAGAACGCCGCGTTGTCATCGCTGTCCCGCTGCAGCTTGAACTTCGTGCCCGGCGGGTACGACCGCGACAGCAGCGCGTGCGACTCGTCGAACAACCGGCGCGCGTTGGCCTGCGGGGTGTTGGTCAGGCCTTCGGGATCGTCGGTGCTGCCGTAGAGCCAGCTGTGCTTCGACGACAACGTCAGCTTCTGCGCGAAAGTCCCGTTGACGTACAGACTGAGCGTCGCGTCCTGCCCGCCGCCACCAGGAGCGTCGGGAATGGAGTTGCGCACGACGATCGAGTTCGCCTGGTTCGCCGACGTGAACTCCACGTACTGCCCCTGATTCGCCAGCCGCACGGATTTGCGGCCAGAGGATTCGGTCGCGAAGTTCGTGTGGCCGAAGGTGCGAAGCGGGTCGGCTTCCAGCAGTTGTCCTTGGTACTGCGCGGATTCCGCCTCGTACTCGACGTATGGGACCGCCGCGCCGCGGCCCACGACGATCGCCCGCGAGAGACTGTTGTTGGACTCGTTGGTCTCCGTGACCGCGCCGTTCGCGTCGGCCGTCGCGGTGAGGGTCGCCCCACCGTTGGCGGCGGTCCACGTGCCCGCGATCGCGACGTTCGCGGTGGCGCCCGCCTCGATCGCGCCGGTGGCGCCGGTCAGCGTTGTGCTACCGACGGCCAGCCGTGTCACCGAAGCGCCCGCGCCGCTCGTGCCGCGGTTGTGCACCGCGACGGTGAAGGACACCGTGGAACCGGCAGCCGGGTTGGGCGGGTTCGAGGTGATGCCCGTGACCTCGAGGTCGGGCCCCGGCGACTGGGCGACGACCAGCGGTGTCGGCGAGGTGTGGGTGTTGTTGGTTTCGTCCTGCTCGGCCACCTTGCCCGCCGGATCGGCGGTGGCGGCCACGGCGTAGGTCCCCTGCGGACGCGTTCCCGCGTCGACGGTGACCGTGGCGGACTCGCCGGGGGCGAGCGCCCCGACCGCCGCGTCACCGGCGACCGTGCCGCCGAGGCTGACGTTCACGGTGGTGGCTGCCGCGTTCGCGGTGCCGATGTTCTTCACCGTCGCCGACACGGCGAGCTTGCTGGTCTCCGTCGGGTTCGACGGTGTCCAGGTCATGCCGGTGACGACGAGGTCCGGGTTCGGCGCGGGAGTGCCGATCACCTGGAATTCCGCGACCTGACCACCGGGGGCACCGGAGTTGGCGAAGAACTGCAGGCGTACCTCCGCAGCGCGTCCGCTGACCGGGATGACCACCGCATTCTGGTTGGTGGCCGGGTCGAAGCGGTGGTCGGCTCGCGCCGACAGCGCGGTGAACGCGGTGGACCCCTGTGGACGACCGAGTACTTCGAAGTTCTGTGTCCGCGCGCCCCAGATCGCGTCCGGGTTCAGCTTCACGACGACCGAGTCGACGTCCGCGTCGACCCCGAGCTTCACCGTCAGCGCGTTCGGGTAACCCGCGGCGGATTCCCAATACGTGGCGGTGTTGTTGTCGTTGGCGTTCGCCGCGACGAACGAATGGACCGTCGACGTGGCCTCGATCGGTTTGCCCGCCGCCAGGTTCGCGCCCGCGCTCGTCCCGGAGCGCACGACGTGGTTGCTGTCGCCGGATTCGTTGCCCACCGCGTCCTTGGCGCGCACGAAGTACTCGACCCGGGTCCCGGTCGGCCTCGATTCGGTGAACGTGGTGCCGGTGATCGTGGTGACCGGCGTCCCGTCGCGATAGACGGTGTAGCCGGAGACACCGGCATTGTCCGTCGACGGCGACCAGGTCAGCCGGATCTGACCGGCGGCGGGCTCGGTCAGCGCGAGATTCGCCGGCGCGCTCGGCGCCTGCGTGTCGCCGGTGTCCGGCCCGTACAGCTCGAATTCCGCGAGCTGCGCGGCGGGCCATCGCGAGTTCGCGGTGAACTGCAGCCGCACGTAGCGGGCCGACGCGGTCATCGGGATGGTGACGGTGTTGGTTCCGGGGGCGAACGCGTAGCCGGTCGGCGCGGCGAGGTCGGTGAACGCCGTGCCGTCGGTGCTTCCGCGCACGGCCAGCGTCTGGGTGCGGGATTCCCAGCCCACGGGGAGTTTCAGGACGATCCGCGAGAGGGATTTCGCCGTGCCGAGGTCGGCCTGGATCCACTGGGGGAACGCGTTGTTGGCGGATTCCCAGTAGCTCTCCTGGTTCCCGTCGACGGCGTTCGAGACGGGATAACCGGGCAGTGCGCTGCTCGCCGACACCGTGCGGGTCAAGGGCACTTCGGCGAGCGCGGCCGGAACGGGGTCGGGAGGTGGCCCGCTCGCGGCGGAAGCGAGAGACAGTCCGGCGACGGAAAGCCCCGAGACCAGGAGACCGGCGATGAGCCGGGACAGGCGCATACGTGTCATGGCGTCTTCTCTTCTTTGAGACGGCGGGGAGGGAGCCAGAGCCGTACGAGCATGCAACAACCGGGGGACAAAACGCAAGAAGTTGACATGTTTCAGAAATTTTTCGACTGCCATCGGCGAGAGCTCGACTCTGCCACTATCTGCGCTTACGCGCGTTCTCCCATTTTCGAAGCTTCTGTTTCCTGTAGCGGAATCCGAGATCGCGTGTTCCGTCGATACGGAGTACAGCTGTACACTCAAATCCAGGCTAGCCGCGTGGAGGTCGATCCCTGATGGACGTGACGAAAACCCTGAGGTCCGCACTCACCGGGACGACGAACGAGTCGAGGTCCGCGGTCCGGGAGCTGCGACGGGAGACCGAAGACCTCGTGGCGCGCCGCGCGGGGCGGACGGCGAACAGGCTGACCGAACTGGGCGAGCGGCTCGCCGACCTGGTCCTGGTCTCCGGGAGCAGGCTCGCGGGCCTCGCCGAGCGGCACAACATGCCCGCGGGCGAGAGTGTGCGCCGGGAAGCGGGCCGGATCGGCGAGTCGGTCGAGCGGTTGTCCGCCACGCTTTCGGAACGGACGATCCTGCTCGCCGAGGAACTGCTCGACGCCAGGCCCCGTCGTCGCTGATCGCGGGGTAGCCCGCGAGTACGTGAAGGCCCCCTTCATGTACTTGAAAAGAGAGGCGGCATGGCGAGCGCGCCCGGCCATGTCGCGAAAGCCACTTTCGCGACACCTGATGTCCCGAAAGTGGCTTTCGCGACACCCCTGACAGCACCTCACGACGCCCCCGTGGCTCATCGGTGCCACCGGCACTCTCGTGCCGAAAGCCCAGCTCCGGTGCCGCCCGGCGCGGCCTTCTCCCGTCTTTAGTCGCTATCGACCGCCGTATCCGCCTGCCTAGCATGGGAAAACCGATTTCGGATCCGGCCGGGCGATCCCTGGCGATCCGCCGCGGCCGGAAAACGGGTGACCCGTCGATTCCTTTCCCTGATTCCCCTGCATTGGAAGGCACCCATGCGCATCCGAGGTCTCCTCACCGCCCTGCTGTGCGCGGCCGGGCTCACGACGGTCACGCCCGCCGCCGTCGCGGCCCCCATCATCGACGGCGAATACGCCCGGTCCGGCCCGTGGGCCGCCATGATCGAACAGAACGGCAGTCAGTGGTGCTCCGGTTCGATCATCAGCGCCCGCTGGGTGCTCACGGCCGAGCACTGCGTCGACGAACCCGGCGCCGACTACTCCGTCCGGGTGGGCAACGTCGATCATCGGGCCGGAACGTACGCCGTGGTGACCGGCATCCACACCCCCTCCAGCGGCGCCGACATCGCGCTGCTGAGGCTCGACCGCTCGGTGAGCACGACGTACGCGTCCCTCGGTACTTCCGTCGCCGTCGGCGACACCGAACACGTTTATGGCTGGGGCTACAACGAAGACGGTGACCTGCAGCGCTATCTCAAGGTCGCCAGGATGACGGTGATCAGTGTCGGGAGCGGACTGATCAAGGCCCGCCGGGGCGACGGGCTGACCAACGGCGGCGACTCGGGTGGCCCGGTCTTCGTCGGTGGCAAGCAGGTCGGCGTGCACATCGCCGGCAACAAGGTGGACACCTCGACGCACACCAGCATCTCGGCGAACCGCACCTGGATCCGCACCACGTCGGGCGTCTAGGCCGACCGGTCCGGGAGTGGTGGCGCCACCGCTCCCGGACCGCTGAGAGGCAGGTGGAAAGTGGTATCGACGACTCCCCCGGACGGACTCGGCGCGCAGCTGGCCAGATTGGGACTCGGTGAAACCGCCGCCCGGATCTACCTGCGGATGCTCGAAAACGCGCCCGTCACCGCCGAGGAGCCGGCTTGGCGCGAGAACGACCCGGAGACCGTCCAGCTGGCACTGAAAGAACTGGCCGACGCGGGGCTCGCGGTATCGTCCGGGGTGGACGGGTCCGAGTACCTCCCCGCGAATCCCAGCGAAGCGCTCACCGCGCTGACCACGCGACGGCAGGCCGAACTGCACGACGCGCGGCTCGCGGTCCAGACCGCGTACCGCGCCTTCCGGCGGGCGCATTCGGGGATGCCGAACGCGCAGGACCTGCTCGAAGTGGTCACCGGCGACGCCATCATCCCCCGGCTCCAGCACCTCGCGACCACGGTGCGCCATCAGGTGCGCCGCCTCGACTCCCCGCCCTACTTCACCGGCGGCCGCCGGAATCTGCTGGAGGAGGAGCAACTGCGGCGCGGGATCACCTACCGTTGTGTCTACAGTGGAGCGTCGCTCGGCGATCCCGGCTATCTCGCCGCGAACATCCTGCCGTGCCTGCGGGCGGGCGAACAGGCCCGCCTGCTGCCCGAGCTGCCGGTGAAACTGACGCTGTTCGACGACCGAGCGGCGACCATCGCACTGACCATCCGCGAGGCGGATCGCAACCAGTCCATCGTCATCGTGCGCCCTTGCAGCCTTTTCTCCGCGCTGGAGGGACTGTTCGAAACCTCCTGGGCGGCCGCGCTTCCACTCGACCGGCACGGACGGGCGTCCGGCCAGCCGATCCGTCCGGTCGAACGGGAGCTGCTGCTCCTGCTCGCCGCCGGGCGCAAGGACGACGAGATCGCCGCCGAACTCGGCGTCAGCAGGCGCACCCTGTTTCGCTATCTCGAAACCCTGATGGACCGCGCGGGCGTGTCCAGCCGGTTCCAGCTGGGGATCTTCGCCGCGCACAACGAATGGCTCTGAGCACCCCGCTCACCCGGACGGGGTCACCCAGGTGGCGGCGGAGGCGCCGAAAGCGGATGGTGATCTCGGAAGGAGGGCGGAATCATGGGGAATCACCGACATCACACCAGCGCCGCGTCGCTCCGGATCGCCACCGCCGGCCTGCGGGTGATCGCGGTCGTCGTCGCGGTCGCGGCCTGCGCCTGGCTCGCGCTCTGGCTCGCGTTCACCCTCTGAGTCCCGCCGGTCCCGGCTGGGCTTCCGGCGGGCTCTCGGGCTCCGGAACCGGACGGTCCGGCCCTGGATCAGGGACCCGTTCGGGCACCCCGGGATCCGGCACCGGCTCGGGAATCCCGGGGTCGGGGACGCCGGGGTCCGGCGGCATGGGGTCCGGCGGTGCCGGAGGCGCGGTCATTCGAGCAGTCGTCATCGCACTCCCTCCTGCTCACGCCACTACCCGATCCGCCGCCGGACGAAACGGCCCGTTAGCCCGTCCGGGTGGCGATCCAGTCCGCTATGACGTCCGCGCGCGAGGTCGTCTCGATCCCGGCGTGCGGGCAGTCCGGCCCCGTGGCCTCCAGCGACACCAGGCTGCCGCTCTTGCCCTCCGGGACGAAGTACGGCGCGCCCGAGTCGTACGTGCAGGCACTGGTCGTGATCGAGGGTGCCGCGCCGCGGACACCGATCGTCGTCGGGGCCACCGTCGCCACCTGGACCGTGCCTTGCTGCATCCGGGTGGCCGGAGCGGGGTTCTTGGCGGTCAGGCTTCCCCAGCCCGCCAAAGTCAGCTGCTGGCCGATCTTCGGGAGCACCCGGTTCACCGTCAGCGGGGTCACCGTCGTCACCGGGGTGTCCAGTTTGATGAGGGCGACGTCGTTTTCCTTCGCCTGCAGCACTTCGGTCGCCTTGCGGGCCACGCCTGATTCGATCGCCTCGTCGACGAGGCCCAACGTCACCGTCGTCGGATACGGCACCTTGCCCGCGACGCGTTTGCGGTGCGCGTCGTGGAAGCAGTGACCGGTGGTGACGACCCAGCCGGGCGCGACCAGCGCACCCGTGCAGTAACTGCTGTAGGTCGAGCCGTCCGGGCGGGGGATCTTCGTCATCGCGATCTTCGCGACGAACCCGAACTGCCCTGGTGGGACATCGGTGCCGTGGGCGACGTCCGGCGCGGCGAACGCGGCCGGAGCGGTGGTGATGGTCAGGACAGCAGCGGCCAGCAGGGCGCGCAGACGCAATTTCTTACCCTTCGTCGATGAGGTGATCCGAGGCTAGGACCCCTGCGCGACAAGGGGAATTCCCTGACCAGGTGTCACCCGATGGCACGCCGCCCGTCGTTCGGTTCACCGCGACGGGCGAGCCAGTGTCGATAGGGGTGGCTGCTTTCGGTGTCGGCCCGGTAGGACGCCTCGGCCGCGGCGATCAAGACATCGCTGTCCGCGCCGAAGGCACCTCCCGTGCTCCAGGCGATCAGGTACCGCATCCACAGCGGATCTCCCGCGAGTGGCCGGATCGCGATCCCGGGTGAGGTGGGAAACGTGACCTGGCAGGGCGAAATCGCCCGGCCGGCGGCGATCAGGCGTTGCAGAGGCCGCAACTCGGTGCTCCGGTGCGCCACCTGCGGCCGGAATCCCGCCCGCGCACAGGCTTCCTCGAAGCACTCCGGCCAGCCGGCACCGTCGGACGGCCCGAGCACCCACCGTTCCCCGGCCAGGTCGGCGAGGTCGATCTCGGTGCGGCGGGCGGCAGGATGGTCCGCGGCGATCGCCACGAACACCGGTTGTGTGGCCAAGGGCCGCGACTCCACCCCTGGTGCCGACGGCAGGCTGTGCCCGGGATAGTCGGCGACCACGGCGGCGTCGAGCTGCCCGCCCGCCACGAGATCCAGCAACCGCAAGGGCGAGAACTCGGTGGTCACCGAAACCGCCTGCCCCCGGCCGGAATCACCGAGCCGGTCCGCCAGCTCGACGACCATCGAACCGCCGATCCCACCCAGCGCGACAGGACGTTTCTCGCCTTCGGCCAGGAAACGCGCCGCATCGCGGTGCATCGTGTCCGCCGCGGCGAGGACGGCGCGGGCACGGACGAGCACACATTCACCGAACGCCGTCGGGAAGACCCCGTCCCGCCCTCGGACGAACAAGATTCCCCCGAATGCGCGCTCGATCCGTTGCACGGCGGCGGTCAGCGCGGGCTGGGTGCTCCCGACCGCTATCGCCGCGCGCGTGATGCTGCCCGCGTCGGCGACGGCGCACACCACTCGCAGGTGACGTAACTCGACGTCCATCACGCGGACCTTATGGCCACTTGGGATGTGCCGGAAGCCGTCGAAAGTCGGGATCGTTTTTCGTACTCCCCTCGTCCCCGCAAGGAGTACGCATGCGACGCGCCTGCCTGATGGTCGCACTGACCGCCACCCTCGTCGCCGGGCTCGTCCCCGCGACGGCGTCGGCGGCGCCCGGATTCACGACGTCGATGGAGGCCTTCGAACCAGGAGGGACCATCACCCAGGTGGACGTCACCCGGCCCGCTTCGGATCGAACCGCCGCGCCGCAGCAGATCGCGAGCGCCGCCGGGGTGACCCCGATCGAAACCAACGGCCCCAGCGAGACCACCTTCGACCTGGTCTTCGTCGGTGACGGCTACACCTCGACACAGCTGGGCACCTACTCGCAGCACGTACGCGACAGCATCGCGGCGCTGTTCGCCATCGAGCCGTACAAGAGCTACCGCGAACAGTTCAACCTCTGGCAGGTCGACGTGGTGTCACCGCAGTCCGGTATCACCAACGACCCGACCCAGGGCATACGGCGCAACACCGCGCTGGGCTCGTACTTCTGGTGCGGTGGGATCGAACGGTTGTTGTGCGTCAACGAAACCAAGGCGAACCAGTACGCCGCGGCCGCGCCGGACGTCGATCAGGTCATCATGCTGGCGAACACGACGAAGTACGGCGGCGCCGGTGGCGGGGTCGCGACCTCCTCGGGCGGCAACATCCAGGCCAGCCAGATCGTCGCCCACGAACTCGGGCACTCCATCGGCGGGCTCGCCGACGAATACGACTACGGCACCTGCGACGCCCGCGAACCGCGGGAGCCCAACGCTTCCGCGCTCACCGCCCAGCAGATGAAGGACCGCCGGGCCAAGTGGTACACCTGGCTCGGCAAGCCCTCCCCCGACGGCGGCACGGTCGGTGTCTTCGAGGGATCCCGCTACTGCAAGACCGGGATGTACCGCCCCAGCGTGAACTCACTCATGCGCACGCTCGGGCAGCCTTTCAACCCGCCCAGCACCGAAGCGATGATCGCGGGCTTCCACCGGGAAGCCGCGCATCGGCACTGAGTCCTCGTCATGGCCTCTTGGCCGGGCCGCCGGCGTGCTCGGCGAGCCCGGTCGCCATGTCGCGCATGAAACGGCGAAGGTACCAACGGAAGATCCACGCGTTGCCCTTGCCGACGCGATACGTTCCGTGCCAGCGGATCCGGGTGCAACCACCGGGTGTTTCCCACAGATCGACCGAGGCCTGGTAATCGAGCATGACAGGGACTTCCACGCCCTCGTAGGAGAACCGTCGTCCGGGGTCGAGCGCGGTGATCCGCTCCTTGGTGACCGTCTTGCCGGTGCGGAAGGCCCGTACCGCGCCGACGCCGTCGCGGCCGTCGGCGGAAAGTCCTTGCGACGCGGCGACTTCCAGTGAACCCACGCGCGACCAGACCGGCCAGCTGCGGGCGTCCAGCAGCAGTGCCCACACCGCGGCGGGCGGTGCCTTCGCTTCGGCGGTGACGTCGTACGACTGCGTTCCAGAACTACTCACACGCCTCACCCTAGGAACGGGCGGGCGGGGCCACCATGCGCCGGATTGCGCGGCGACGATCAGGAATTGCGGTACTCCGACGGACGCGATCCGGTGTGCCTCAGGAAAGCGGCCGACAAGGCGCCCGGAGTGGCGAACCCGCATCTACCCGCGATCCCGGCGATCGGGAGATCGGTGTCGCGCAGCAGCCTTCGCGCTTCCTCCATCCGTAGCCCGCCGAGAAAACGGTGCGGGGTCTGGCCGGTCCTTTCCTTGAAGACGCGGATGAAGTGGTAAACGCTCAAATGTACTTCCGCGGCGATTTCGGCGACGGTGAGCGGTTCGGCCAGCCGTTCACGCATCATCGCCACCGCGGCGCGGACACGGTGGTCCTCCCGGCCCGCGCCCGACGGCTCCGGCTTACGCGCGTGGCGGGTGAGCAGGTGCACGGCGAGGAAGGCGGCCGCGGATTCGGCATAGAGGTCGTCCTGCTCGCCGGCGTTTCCGACCGCGCGGACCAGCTCGTCGAGCAGCGGATCTCCCCCGGACACGGAGGCCGCCATCGCCTCGTGGTCCACCGCGCGGCCACCCAGCCGCGCGGCCACCGACTCCACCGTGGTGCCCGGGATGTGCACCTGCAGGCTTCGCATCGCTTCATCGCCGCGGTAACGGCGCTGCAACGGCATGCCGGGAACGGCGAGTTCCAACCGCCCCCAGGGGTGGCGGTCCCACCGGCCTTCGCCGCGGGTCTCCATCACCGCCCGCCCCGAAAGCGGCAGGACCAGATGCAGATCCGCGACGGCGGGCAGCCGCATGTCCTCGGCGACGGGAACGTGGTCGAATCGCTGGACCAGCAGCGATTCCCAGCCGGAATCCTCCCAGCTGCAATATGTCCGCCGGACATAGCGGGACATGTCGAAACCGGTGTACGGCTGAAGGTCGAATCGCTCGGAATCGAACACCACGCCTCCGAGGCTAGCCGAGCAACTCCTTGACGCGCGGGACGACCTGCTCGCCGTAAAGCCGGATCGAGTTCAGGCGCTGCTCGTGCGGAAGCGCGCCGACGCTGTATTTGAGCTGGAATCGCGACAGACCGAGTGCCCGCACCGCCCACGCGATCTTCCGCGCGACGGTTTCCGGCGAGCCGACGAACAGCGCGCCGCGCGGCCCGGCCATGGCGTCGTAGTCGGCCCGGGACATCGGGCCCCAGCCGCGTTCGGCGCCGATCTTGGCGAAAGCGGCCTGGTGATGCGAGAAGTGCTGGGCGACCGCGAGTTCGTCGGTCTCGGCGACGTGGCCAGGGCTGTGCATCGAGATCGGCAGCTCGTGGTGGCCCGCTTCCTTGACCGCGCGCCGGTACAGATCCGCGAGCGGGACGAACCGCTCCGGCGAACCACCGATCACGGCCATCACCAGCGGCAGACCGTAGGCGGCCGCGCGGACCACCGACTGCGGGGTGCCGCCGACCCCGACCCACGCGGGCAGACTGCCCGATTCGGTGACCGGGAAGGCCTGCGCGCCTTCCAGCGCGGGCCGGACGGTCCCGGACCAGTCGACCGGCTTCTCTCCTTGCAGATGCGTGAACAGGTCGAGCTTCTCGGCGAAGAGTGCTTCGTAGTCCTCCAGCGAGTAGCCGAACAGCGGGAACGACTCGGTGAACGAGCCCCGGCCGAGTGTGACTTCTGCGCGCCCCCGGGAAACGGCGTCCAACGTGGCGAACCGCTCGTACACCCGCACCGGGTCGTCCGAGCTGAGCACCGTGACCGCCGTGCCCAGGCGGATCCGTTCGGTCTGCCCGGCGATTGCGGCCAGCACGACGTCCGGCGAGGACACCGCCATCTCGGCGCGGTGATGCTCGCCGACGCCGAAGTAGTCCACGCCCACCTGGTCGGCGAGGACACCCTCGGCCACGACCTGGCGGATCGCCTCGGCCTGGCTCACCGGCTGGCCGTCGGCGTCGTTCTCGACGTCGCCGAACGTGTCCAGGCCGAAGGTCGGTGCCTGCGGGGTGCCCAGGATCTCGTAACCCATGTCCAACTCCTCAAGTAGTTGAACGCTCAAACGTCGGGCCCGGTGATCGTATTCCGCACCTTCTCGTGAGTGGCCGGAGGGGCACGTTGCGAAAGCCACTTTCGCAACCCTCCCGCCAGGCACAGCACCCGGCAGAAGCCCGGAAGGGGCACCGGCACCAAGCGGTCAAGCGCCGGCGATGTCCCGTGCCAGCTGACGGGCGTCGGACATGGTGAACTTGCCGGTGATCTGGGTTTCCCCGCCCGTGATGGCGGACTGGATCATCGGCGCGGTCAGCACCCGGCTCTTCAGCACCATCGCGACCTGCTTGCCGACGTTCGCCGCGGTCCAGTCGGCCCACGTCCGCGCACCCGCGTCGGTGAAGCTGAGCCCGACGAGCGGGCCACCCGACCGGGAATCGAGCCGAGCGTTCGCCCGGCTGAGGTCGGCCCCGGTGAGGAAGGCCGGGCCGAGCAGGTATTTGGTGCCCTCCACGCGGTCACAGCTGACCAGCGGGAGCGCCGGATCGTCGCGGCCGTCCAGCGGATCGGCTCCCTCCGAACAGTCCAGTGCCGCCGCGGCGGCCTGCTGTTCGGCCGGATCGGTGCTCTGCCGATCGGTCGCAGCGCCCGCGGCCGGACCTGGCGGCAATTCCGCGAGGACCGGGCGGAACCGCAGCCGCGACCCGTCCTTGATCGCGAAACTGTCGCCTTCGGGCTCGGCTTGACCGGAGACCCCGCCCTGGCATCCGGTGACACCGAGCAGGACGAGAGCGACCGCTATGAGGATGTTCCGCACGAAGGCATTCTGCCGTGTTCACCGCCCGCGCGTGGGCGAAACGGCTCGGCGCCACACGGTCCGCTCGAGAATTCCGAGCCTGACCTTGAGCGCGGACCCGGGGGACCACGGGGAACGCGATGGGCCGCGCAGCGCTCTCCCGGCCGCGATCGTCTCGTCGTAGGACACCGTCGGAAATCACCCAGACCGACCTAGCCTTGGTCATCACATCGGGTGTTTGCTTGCTCGCAGACCGTCGTTGATCGACGCTTAGGGGGCCGCCGATGTCCTTCCGATGGGTACTCCGACTCGTTCCGGTGACGTTGCTGGTGACCGCGGTGGCGGTGGCCGTCCCCGCACCGGCGAGCGCGGCCCCCGCCGGCGGGCCACCACTGGCCAGGGTGTGGCCGACGCCCCAGCAGTTGACACCGCGAACGGGCCAGGTGACCATTCCGCGCACCGTCGTCGAAGTCGTCGGAGCCGGCACCGATCCCTCCGCGCTCGCCGTCGTGGACCAGGTCCTTCGCGCGGCGGGTGCGAGCACCATCGTCAAGATCACCGACAACGACCAGGCGGCCGTCGACCGGGAACGCGGCAACGGCGGGCTCGTCGTCTTCGTCGGCGGCCCCACCGAAAGCAGGGCGACCGCGCTCGCACTCGCCGCGCTCCGCGTCGACGGCCCGGATGGTCTGTCACCCGGCGGATACGTCCTCGCCGCCGACCGCGGCGTGATCGCACTGTCCGGTGTGGACACTTCGGGGACGTTCTACGCCGCGCAGTCGTTCCGGCAGCTCTTCGGCTCCGGCGAGAGCCGCGCGTTCACCCTGCGAGACTGGCCGGCGGCGCCGTTGCGCGGCGTGATCGAAGGCTTCTACGGCGCCCCGTGGTCACACGCCGATCGGCTCGCACAGCTGGACTTCTACGGCCGTACCAAGCAGAACATGTACGTCTACTCCCCGAAAGACGACCCGTTCCTGCGCGCCCGCTGGCGCGACCAGTACCCACCCGAGCAACTCGCCCTGCTCTCGAACCTCGTGAGCCGCGCGGCCGCGAACCATGTCGAGTTCACCTACGCCCTCTCCCCCGGCCTTTCGGTTTGCTACTCCTCGGAGGCCGACAAGAACGCGCTGGTCACGAAGTTCCAGTCACTGTGGGACATCGGGGTGCGGTCGTTCGCGATCCCGCTCGACGACATCTCCTATACCCGCTGGAACTGCGATGCCGATGCGGCGAAGTTCGGCTCCGGTGGCGCGGCCGCGGGCGCGGCGCAGTCGTTCCTGCTCAACCGGGTACAGCAGGACTTCATCGCCACCCATCCCGGTGTCGAGCGGCTCCAGACCGTTCCGACCGAGTACTACGACCTCGCCGACTCCCCGTACAAGACCGCGCTGCGCACCCAGCTCGACAAGGCGGTGATCGTCGAGTGGACCGGCGTCGGCGTGATCGCCGGGCAGATCACCGAAAAGCAGGCCAGGCAGGCGAAGGAGGTCTTCGGGCACGATATCCTGATCTGGGACAACTACCCGGTCAACGACTACATCACCGAACGTCTGCTGCTCGGCCCGTACATCGGCCGCGAACCCGGGGTCGCGAAGTACCTGTCCGGGATCACCGCCAACCCGATGGTGCAGGCCGAGGCGTCCAAGATCGCCGAATTCACCTCGGGCGACTTCCTGTGGAACCCGGATCGCTACGACCCGGACGAATCCTGGCTCGCCGCCATCGCCGACCTCGGCGGACCCGCCGCTCCGGCGCTGAAGGTGTTCGCGGAGAACAACTATTCGAGTCTGCTCGTCCGGCTCGAAACCGGGAAGCCGGATCAGGATTCACCGGTATTGCGTCCGTTGCTCGCCGCTTTCTGGTCCGCGCTGGAGAAGAAGGACCCGTGGGACGCTGCCGCGAAACTGGACCGCTATCTCACCGCCATGGCCTCCGATCCCGAAGATCTGCGACGCGGGATGGCTTCGAACCCGAAGTTCCTCGCCGAGGTCGGACCGTGGCTCGACCAGGTCGGGCTCTACGGCCAGGCAGGCAAGCACGCGGTGAAAATGCTGCTGGCGCAGTTCGACGGCGACGGCGCGAAAGCCTGGGCGGAGCGCGGGGAACTCGTCGCCGCGCTCAAGCAGGCGCAGGCGATCCGCGTCCCGACCTCGCGCGGTCCGCGCAACCCGAGTACCTGCACGGACGTCTGCGTGCCGTTCCTCGACAGCGCGCTGGCCACCGCCGACCGCTGGTTCGGCCTGCCGGGGATCCGGCCGCGGCCGACGACGTCGCTGGGGACCTACACCGACAACGTTCCCGCCAGGATGGTCGACGGCGACCCCGATACCTACTACTGGAGCGACTGGGCACCGCGCGTCGGCGACACCATCGGGATCGACCTCGGCACCGCCCAGCGGGTGTCCCATGTGGACATCACGATGGGCAAACCGACCAGCCCGGACGACTTCGTCCACGACGGCGTCCTCGAATACTCCGCCGACGGCACGCGCTGGACGACGGTGAAGACCGTCACGGAGCCGGTGATCTCGGCGGACCTCCCCGAAGGCGCCGAGGCCAGGTTCGTCCGCGTGCGCACGACCGGCCCGCAAGCCTTCTGGGTCGTGATCCGGGAGTTCACCGTGTCCACACCGGACAGTCCCCGGTACACGGTCACCGGCACCCCGGCGGGCTCGAATCTCGCCGCCGCCGCGGACAACAACGCCGATTCGCTCTACACGGCGGCGTCGGCCCCGGTGCCCGGCGACGCGCTCGTCGTCACGGCCGCCGCGCCGAAGCAGCTGGACAAGGTCGTCGTGCTGGCCGCGGAAGCCGGTGCGGGCGCCGAGGTTCAGGTCGCGGACGCGGCCGGCGACTGGCGGACGATCGGCAGGATGTCGGGCGGCTACACGGAACTGCCCGCCGGAGGCAGCGTGAGCGGCAAGGTCCGGCTCCTCTGGTCGCCGGGCGGCGCGGCACCGAAGATCGCGGAGATCGTTCCGGTCGGTCCACCGCGACCGTGATGGCCGCCGTATGCACCGGTATCCCGTGGATGTAACGGTGTCGCCCGCCGGAGCGGGCACCGGAACGAAGGTGGCGTCACCCGGCACGGTGAACGGGACACCGAGCACCACCGGGTGCTTCGGATCCTTGGTGTCGAGCGGGACGAACTCGGCGAACATCCGGTAGGCGCCGCCGTCGGTCAGCGCGAGGCTCGTGTGCCAGGTGTCGCCGTCCAGCGTCGGGCGCACGTGCTGGAAGACGTTCATGTCGTCGCGCACGGCGAAGAAGTGCATCTGCTTGCTCTGGTTGTCCAGGAAGCAGGTGACCGGACACGTGGTCACCCGCTCGAACCGGTACCCGCTCTCCGCCTCCGACAGCCCGTCGCTGTGCGCGGCGGGAAGCAGATCCGCCGTCACGACGGGCGTGCCTGTGGGCAGAGTGTGCGGAACCGGGTGTCGGCCGGAGCGCGACGAACACCGCGGCCGCGCCGATCACCAGAGCCAGCGCGAGGAACAACCAATCCGTGAACCGGGGCTTGCGCACGCCTGCCCTCCGGCCACTTGCCGCCGAGGTTCGGCTTCAGCACGACCAGGCCCTGTTCGATACCGATGACGATGACGATGCCGCTGGAGAAGTACGGGTAGTTGCTCCACGCCAGTACAACGCGATGGTGTCGACCTGCTCCGCCGAACTCACCCCGCTTCCGTAACCCGGCCGATCGTCGGCGTACTTCTCGCCGAGCCCGGACGGCGAATCGAGCAACCGAGCGTCTGCGGGCGCGTGCCCATGAGCATTCCGAATCCGTATCCGTCGGACAGGTGAAGATCACGCCGGTCCAGCATGCGACGTTCGGACGTGCTCGGCTCCGCCAGATCTTCCGGCAACGGCGGCGCCGAAGGCATCGTCAGATGCAGGCCGCGACCCGTTCGGGAACGTGACACGCCAGTTCCATACTGACGACGGCACCCCAATCCCCGCCGCGGGCCCCGAAACACCGATACCCGAGCGCGGTCATCAGCCCCGGCCCACGCCCGGGCGGTCCGGCCGGGATGCCAGCCGCGGTCACTGGGTCGTTCGCTGAAACCGAAGCCCGGCGACGAAGGCACGACCACATGGAAGGCGTCACTCGCGGACCCGCCGTGGGCCACCGGATCGCTGTGCGGCCTGATCACCTTCTCGAACTCGAGGGTCGAACACGGCCAGCCGTGGGTCAGGAGGAGCGGGAGCGCCCGTGCGTTCGGGCGAGCGTGGAGATCGGCCAGGTCGCGATCGGGAACATGCACGGTGAAGGGTTCGATATCCGGCACAGCGGCGAAAGTACGGGCGGGTCATGGGGTTTCCCGTGCTCGGAATGGGGTTCGGCGGTCAAGGATTGCGCAGTTGTCCGTCGAGTGGCCGCCTCCTGTGTCCCCGATGCGGCGTCAGGGACAACCGGGCGGACGACACACCGGCTATGGTTCGCCGGGTTGAGACGGAGGACCGTGTTGTTTGCAGAGATCGTCTTCGTGGGGCTGCCGATCGACCGTGACGAGGTCGAAGAGGCATTGGAAGTGGCGTTCGGCGACGACGGCGAGGTCACAGGTGCGGGCAGCGGCTTGGAGCGCTGCCATCTTGACCTTGAAATTGTGGGCTTGGACAAGACCTCGGCGATGGAGCGAATCCAGAGCGTGCTTGCCGAACTCGGAATCACGGAGTGCGCGACCTTGACCGTCAGCGATTGATCAGGTCGCCACCCGTGCTCGTCCACACTGCGGATGCCCTTCTCACTGCCGATGCGGGCGCGTTCCTTGCGTTCGGCGGCCGGGACGTCTCGGTGGGCGGGCGTTGCACCGGCGCGGGTGGGCGTGCCGGGCCCGGGGCCGCGCAGTGTGGTTGAGGTGGCGCGAGTTGGCTCTGGCGAACCGAAGCAGGCGCCGATCGGGTTGGCCATGGACGCGTAAATGGGTGCGCCGTCGGGCAGGGCGGCGCGAAAGATGGTGAAGGCCTCCTTGCCAACCCTCAGGGTAGGCAAGGAGGCCTTCACGGAGCATCCGGGCGTGGGCGTGCCGAAGGGCCCGTCGCCGGTGTGTTGGCTGGCGGGCTCTTCGGTGGTCAGCGGTGGTGGAGGGTGTTGCGTCTGGGGTGTCGGAGCGGGTCTCGGTATTGAGGCGGGATGAATTCCGGTAGCCCGTCGGTGGCCATGCGGACTTGCCAGTCGCCGTGGTGGATGAGCCGGTGGTGGAATCCGCAGAGCAGCACGAGATTCCGGAGATCCGTCGGCCCGCCGTCTGCCCAGTGCACGATGTGGTGAGCGTGGCAATTCTTCGGTTTGCGATGGCAGCCGGG
>NZ_JBHVKW010000111.1:0-27336 GCF_042797905.1 Amycolatopsis sp. NPDC057786 | reverse complement strand
GTTGCGAAAGCCGCTTTCGCAACGTTGAGGGTTGCGAAAGTGGCTTTCGCAACCCTCACCCAGCAGGAGCCCGAAAGTACATGATGGCCCCTTTCCTTGCGCCACGGCTCCGAAGCGACGTTGGCGTGAAACGCCGGCCGGATCATCGCGGATACGGCGGGACGGGATGCGGCTCCGGTTCGGGCGGCACGCGTTCGGGCGGCCCGGGATGCGGTGGTTCGGCGGGTGGGATGACGATCGGCTCCGGGTCGGGAACCGGCTCCTCACCCGGCTCGTCGGGCAGCTGATCCGGTGCCGGCGGTGCGGTCTGCTCGATCTGGGACATCGACGCTCCTTTCCGCAATTCGTGGGCACTGGTTTTCAGGTGCCCGTGGCCGATCACGGCGAAACGCACCTCAGCCGCGCCCGCGGAGCCGATACGCCACGGCGAACCCCAAGGCCACCCCGCCGAAGACGTCGGTCGGCCAGTGGACGTGCGTCCTGACCCGGCCGTAACAGACAACGAGCGCGAGCGGAGCGACGGCCGCACCGGCCTTCGGCGAGCGAAGGGCGACCGCGGTGGTGAACGCGGCGGCCGTCACCGCGTGCTTCGAGGGGAAGGAGGACGAAGTCGGTCGTTCCGGCAGGGATTCACGGGCGGGCAGACGAAGGGTGGCGGGACGAGGGCGGCGGATCAGCGCGCTGAGCAGATGCCCGCCCAGCATGCCCGCGCCGGCGGCCACCAGCCCGCATACCGCGGCGCGACGGGAAGATCCTCGGCGCACCGCGAGCAAGGCCGCGACGACGAACCACAGCAGGCCACCTCGCGCCGCGGTCGTCGTCGCGACCACGACCGGATGCGCTCGCGAGGTCGGCAGGCCATGGTCGTCCAGTCTCCGTAGCGCCTCTTCGCCTTCCTGCCACATCGCCGGTGGGACACCTCCTGACCGTGGCTACCCCGAATGGGCGAAGATCATTCGGGGTAGCCACTCTTGAACGATCAAAGTCCAGGCGGGGCGGGTCGCGCGCTAAGGCAGAGCCGCCCGTGCGGCGTCGAGATCGGCGAGCAGGTCACCGTATTCGCCGACCCGGTCGAGCACGTCGTCCGCGGTGAACACCAGCTGTGTCGCGCGGCGACAGGCACGGACCTCGTCCCAGGTGACCGGAGTCGAGACGGTGGGACGGTCGCGGCCGCGCAGCGAGTACGGTGCCACCGTGGTCTTGGCGGGGTTGTTCTGGGACCAGTCGATGAACACCCGTCCGGTCCGCTGGGCCTTGGCCATCACGGCGGTCACCCGGTCCGGGGTCTCGCGGGCGAGGCGCTGGGCGATCTTCTTGGCGTAGGCCGACGGCGCCGCGGGGTCGCCGGTGGTGATGGCGCAGTAGAGCTGCATGCCCTTCGAACCGGATGTCTTCGCCAGCGGGGAAAGTCCGTCTTCGGCCAACGCGTCGCGCAGTCGTTCGGCGACGCGACAGCAGTGCACGATCGAGGTTCCCGGACCGGGGTCGAGATCGAACACCAGCCGGTCCGGCGGACGGCGGGCGCCGTCGTCGCCGACCGTCCATTGTGGAACGTGGAGTTCGAGGGCCGCCATATTCGCCGCCCACACCACGGCGGCCAGTTCGTCCAGCAACGCATACGTGATCGGCTCCCCGGGACCGCGGGTGCCGCTGCGCGCGATCCGGACGGTCGGCAACCAGCCAGGCGCGCCATGCGGGACGTTCTTTTCGAAGAACTGTTCACCGCCGACCCCGTCGGGGAACCGGATGAACGTCACCGGACGGCGGGCCAGATGCGGCAGCAGGATCGGCGCGATATGGGAGTAGTAGTTGACGACCTCCCCCTTGGTGAACCCGTCCGGGTAGAGCACCTTGTCCAAATTGGACAGCGTCAGCCGACGCTCGCCTGCCTGGACGGTGATCTTCGTTCCCCTCATGGGCGACGCCACGGGCTGCTCCCCGGCCGCCGGTTCGGCGTTCGCGTGGTCACTCGTTCGCGGTTCGGCGGCGGAAGGCGTTTCCCGTCGCGGAGCCAGGACCTCGGCGGGTTGTCTGTCCTCGCGCAGCCCGCGCCACGAGGTGTGCCGCAGGCGGCCCGCACCGCGGGTGAACTGCCGGAACACCACCTCCCCCACCAGGACCGGTTTCACCCACTGCGCCCGCGCGGTGTCGGCCCGTGGCGGCGCCACGGCGAACGGTTGCCGTTTCCGCTCCAGTGTGTCGAGCCGGGCCTGCAGGCGGCCGCGTTCGGCCTCGGTGAACCCGGTGCCGACGTCCCCGATGTAGACCAGGTCGCCGGTGTCCGGGTCGTGGGCGCCCAGCAACAGCCCGCCCATTCTTCCGTGCAACCGTCCCTGCCCCGGCCGGTAACCGCAGACGATCACCTCGGTCGTCTGGATCAGCGGGTGTTTCGCCCAGGCGTCGCTGCGACGGCCCGGGGTGTAAGCGGCGGTGCGAAGCTTCGCGATCAAACCCTCGTGACCGCTGGCCTTCACGTGCTCGAGCAGATGCCGCGGAGTCCGGCGGTCGGCTGCGAGATCGGTGAAGGTGAACCCCCGCACCACCTCCACCCGGAACGGGTCCGGCATCGGGAGTCGCGTCAGCCGACGGCGCCGCTCCTCATACGGCTCGGCCAGCAAGGAGACGCCGCCGAGCCGCAGCAGGTCGAAGGCAAGAAATCGGACCGGCACGTCCTCGAACGGCTCGTCCCGGCGCACAGAACTGCGATGGGTCTGATAGCGGCCGCGGCGCTCCTGCAACATCCCGAAGTCGATCTGTCCCGCGTCGTTGTAGACGACGACCTCACCGTCCAGCACGGCGCTCCGCCCGTCCAGGGCCTCGGTGAGGACCCCGGCGAGGGCCGGGAACTCGTCGGTGAAGTCGATCCCGTTGCGACTGGTCAGGATCGTGGTGCCGTCGGCGGCGATCCTCATGCACGCCCGGTAGCCGTCGAGTTTGTACTCGTACGCCCACTCCGGCCCCTCGCGCAGCCGGCCGCCGTCCGGCTTGGCCAGCATCGGCTCCACCCACCCAGGCGTACTCGCTTCCTCCCGGCCGCCTGCCGACTTCCGCGTCATCACGAGCTCCCGTCACCGCGCGACCAGGACGAACACACTCGTCCGGCCGCCTGGGACGACGGTAACCCGAACGGCCTAACAACGCTCGGTATCGGCAGGCGGCAGATGCCAGCCGCCTCCTGCTCGTGGCTCTCCTGCGGAACACCCGGAAACGCGCCGATCCGATGAGAACGTTCGGCGAAGAGCAGCCCGAACTACGGCGCGATCGCGGCGAGCTCCGGGACGCCGTGGGACTGGAGCGCGGCCTGAGCCGTCACGGTCAAACGGGGTCGGCACCGGTGGCCTGGACGACGAACCGGATCGCGACGTCGCGAAGTTTGAGGTTTTCGCGCTGCGACTGTTCGACGAGTCTGCGGAAGGCCTCGTCGGCGTCGATCCGGTGCACGGCCATGAGAATGCCCTTGGCCTGGTCGATCACCGCGCGGTTACGCAGCGCGGTATGGAGTTGCTCGGCGGTGTCGCGGGCCTGCCGGTACCGGGCATAGACACGCAAGAGGGCGGTGACCGCGCTGGTGTACAGGTCCAGCAGCTTCTCGTCGAGCTCGGCGAAACCGTGCTCGCGGCTGGAATAGCAATTGACCGAGCCGGCGTGGCCGTCACCGACCGCGAGGGGTGCGGAGAGGAAGCTGCCGAATCCGGCCTCCTCCGCGCCGCGGGCGAAGAGCGGCCAGCGCTCGGCCGCGTCGGCGATCGAGACCCGTACCACCGTGCCCGTGCCGGCGGCCTGGATGCAGGGGCCGTCGCCAGCCTTGTACTGGTCGTGGTCGAGACGGGTGACGACGTCGCTGGTGCCGGCGACCGTGGCCGGTCGCCGGTCGCGCAGCAGGGTGATGGTGGCTTCGTCGACTCCGGGCACGGCGTTGATGGCCTGCTCACAGGTCCGGCGGAGCAGAACCGCGAAATCGTCCTCGGTGTCCAGCGTCGCGGTTAGCGACTCCAGCGCTCCGGTGACCTCGTCGAGTACCGCGGGCCAGGTCTCGTCCGGCCGAAGTCCCATGATCATCTCCTGTCTCCCTGCGCCACCGGGGGAGAATGATCTTTCCACGCCCGGCGCCGGGCGGCGTTCACCCACTGGAACGCGATCGCCGCCGGATCGTTTCGGCGTCGACGCACCGGGTACGGCCTGAAGAGTCGCCTGGAAATCCGTGCCGGAGGGAGAAGCCGTGAACGGTCATGAAGCCGCCCCCGCCCCACTGCCCACCGAGGCCGAACCGCCGCGGCGCGCCGTCGTCACCGGCTCCGATTCGGGGATCGGCCGCGCGGTGGCCGTCGCACTCGCCAAGGACGGTCTCGACGTCGGCGTCACCTATCACTCCGACGCGGACGGCGCGGAAGCCACCGCCGCCGAGGTGCGCGAACAGGGCGTGGCAGCGCACGTACGCCGGCTCGACCTGACGGAACTGCCTGGTGCGGCAAGCGTCATCGACGCCTTCGCCGAGGACCTCGGCGGTATCGACGTACTGGTCAACTGCGCGGGGACCGGCAGCGCCGAACGGGCGATCGACATGCCCTACGACCGCTGGCGGCAAGTGCTGGACGTCGACCTGGACGGGGTGTTCCTCTGCTCGCAGCGCGCGGCGCGGCAGATGGTCGACGCCGCGCACGGCGGCCGGATCATCACCATCACCAGCGTCCACGAGCACGTTCCCCGCGTGGGCGCGGCGCCGTACTGCGCGGCGAAGGCGGGCGCCGGCGCGCTCACCCAGGTGCTGGCCTTGGAACTGGCGGAACACGGGATCACGGTGAACTCCGTCGCGCCCGGCGAGATCTCCACCCCGATGACCGGGCAGACCGACGTGGACCCGCGCGAGCAGGAACGGCCCGGTATCCCCCTCGGCCGGACCGGGCACGCCGACGAGGTCGCGGCGGCGGTGGCGTTCCTCGCGCGGCCCGCCGCCGGCTACATCACCGGCGCGTCACTCGTCGTGGACGGCGGCCTGATGCTGATGGGCGCCCAGGCGGGGACGGCCTACCCCGCTCATGACTGGCGCTCTCCGTGACCCGGTCAGGCACGGGTTTTCAGGCCGATGTTCTCCAGAGCACGCTGGACCGCGCCCGGCCCGGTGATCAGTTCCAGGGTCCGCCCGGTGACGGCCGCCTGATGCCGGGCATGGACGAGGACGCGGAGACCGGTGCTGTCGAGGAAGGTGACCGCGGAAAGGTCGATCACCACGGTGCGCAGGGTGGAGGTCAACCGTGGGCCGAGCAGATGGGCGAGCCGTGGAGCGGTGGCGGCGACGAGTTCGCCTTCGACCTCGATGACGGCCGTCGTGGGATCGGGCCGGGTGACCGTGAGACGGAGCGATCCGCCGGGATCCGGCGGCGGGAACGAGGCCGTGCGGGTGGCCGGTACCTGGCTGGGCGAGGTGCGGGTGCGGTGCGCCGCTGGGGGTGCTTCGAGGAAGGTCGACACGGGAACTCCCGGACAGCTGTGATGGATCCCGAGCAGGAGAATCTCCGGCGAGCCGGGAAAGCTGCCAGGCCCGGGTGAGCACGGAGTGGCTGTGGACTCAACCGCTGTGCCTGCCGTTGTATCAGGGGAAGCGGTGTACGTCCATGGGCCTGAAGAGGGAATTCGGGGCAGTGTCGCGGCGCCCTCACTGATCCCGGCCACCCAGACGGGCACGCAGATCGTTGATCGTGTCCTCGGCGTCGCGAGAAGCGTCGGTGTCCCCCGTCCGAGCGCCACGGGCGCACCAGGTCCGCGGTGTCCAGGCTCGCTCAGGCCAGTCACGCACCTGCTCCTTCGGTCTCGCCGGACTTCACGGCAGCAACGGCAGAATAGCTATGCCCACCACTTGACACAATCTACAGTGCGTACTATAGATATTGAGCGAAGCGGTACATGACCTGGTGTCGGACGACGAACGTTGCCGGGGAGTGATCGACCATGCCGGACACCGTGCGCCCCACGTCGGTGACCAGTGCGTTCACCGAACTGCTCTGCGCCGACGAGTCCTGGCTGCGCGCCGAATTCGACGAGATCGTGGCCGCCAACTTCGACGTCCCGCCCACTCTTCCGCCGCGCCCGCGATCCCCCTCCTCCGGCCCGTGGCGAACCGGCTTTCCGCCCTGGACGGGAGGCGATGCCGGGGGTGGGACGCCGTCAAGACAGCCGCGGTACCGGCAACGATCCCCTCCGCTGACGGGCACTTGCCCGGTCACGCCCTGAAACCCGCCCGGTGCCTCGCTTCCGCGCGGCATACCTGGTACGGCTGACGGCTCGAGGAGACCGCGGCGCGGTCCCCGGCCCCGCGTCTAGTGGCGCGCCTCAGGCGGCACGCCGCCCGGACGGCACGGCGGCGGGCGGGTGTCAGGGCGCCCCGGCTCGGCACACGTGAACGGCCCACCGGCTTTCCGAACCACCGACGCACAAGGAACGAAGATGGGAGGCAGATCGTGATGTTGATGAGGACCGACCCGTTCCGGGAGCTGGACCGGCTGGCACAGCAGTTCTTCGGCACCGACGGCACCGCCTCGAAGCCGGCGGTGATGCCGATGGACGCGTACAGGTCGGGCAACGAGTACGTCGTCCAGTTCGATCTGCCGGGTGTCGCACCGGACTCGATCGACCTGGACGTGGAACGCAACGTACTCACCGTCAAGGCCGAACGGGCCACGGACTACGCCGAAGGCAGCGAGGTCCAGGTCGCCGAGCGGCCTCGCGGCGTGTTCTCCCGGCAGTTGTTCCTCGCCGACACCCTGGACGCGGACAACATCACCGCGCACTACGACGCGGGCGTGCTGACGCTGCGGGTGCCGATCGCCGAACAGGCCAAACCCCGCAAGATCACCATCGGCGGCGGCACGGAAACCAAGCAGCTCAACGCCTGATCGTCTCGACGGACACCGGCCTCGCCGCCTGCCCGCGGGCGGGGCCGGACGTCCCACGCTCGGGGGGTCGTCATGAACCCGTACGCGGTGCTCGGGCTGGACGCCGGCACCGGCAGCGCCGAAATCACGTCCGCCTTCCGGCGTGCCGTGCGTGCCTGTCATCCCGACACGGCGGATCCGGACAGGGAAAGGCTCGCGGCGGTGATCACCGCCTATCACCGGCTCCGCGACCAGGGCGCCGGGAAACCGGGCACGGCGCGCGGTGAGCCCGTCCGGGTCCGGTATCACCCCGCATCACCGTCCCGGCCGGATCTGGTGGCGGGACCGGTTCGCGTGAGCAGGCCGGTGGAGGACCTGACGTGACCAGGTGACGACCATGACCGAAGGACCGCCCCGATCCCCGTGGCGCGGCTGGACGCCACCACCGAGGCGGTCGCCGGATCGCGGGGCATCGCCGCGGCCGAAGAACCCTTCTACGACGCGTTGACCCGGGTGGCCATGACCGCCCGGCACGCCATTCCGAACGCCGTCACGGTTCTCCACGACGCTGTATTCAGGATCGTCGCCTTCCCGACGAAGGTGTCGTCGGGATCGACAAGGCGCAAGGCCATTCCGGCCGTGGACCTTGCCTTCGCGCCGCCCGCTCACGCCGTCCGGTACGGGCCGCCGTCGACGAGCACCGGTACGAATGGCCGAATTCGCCGAGGCCGCCTGCCAGGGCGGAATTCGTGCCTGTCTGTCGGTGCCTGTTACTGCTCGACGCCGCACGCCGGCAGCAGTCGCGTGATCGGAGCTCCCAGCCGGAGACGGCGCTGCGCTCACGAGCCGAGATCGACCAGGCCAAAGGCATCATCATGGCCGTCCACGGCTGCGGCGCCGACGAAGCCTTTCCGAAACTGGTGAAGCGATCCCAGCACCGCAACGTCGAACTCAACCGGCTCGACTCCATCCGGCGGAAGTGACCGGCGGCCAGCCCGCGGATTTCCTTGCCACACATGGCTTCCCGCCGGGAACACAGCACGTCGACGCTTCGTCTTACCAAGGGGAAGTGAATATTCACCGGACAGCCGGAGAAAGGAGAGACCGGTGGCGGCCACGGACACCTGCGAGGAGCTGGTGCCTCTGCGAACCGATTTCGACATGGAGCTGCGGGGCTACGACCGTGACCAGGTCCGGCACTACGTGCACGAGACCGAAGCCGAACTGCGCCTGATCGCCGCCGACCGCGACGCGGCGGTGGCCTGCGCGGAGAACCTCGCACGCCAGCTGGAAACGGCACGCGCGGAGATCGACCGGCTGCGCGCCCTGATCGACCGGATCTGCCGTACCCCCGTCGATCCGGCGGCACTGTCCGAACGGTTGCGGCGAATGGCCGAACTCGCCACCGAGGAGGCCGCCGAGATCACCGCCCGAGCGCGGAAAGCCGCGGAGAACGACTGGACCGACGCGCGGCAGGCGGCCGACCGGTTGAGACGGCTCGCCGCACAGGCGGTCGCCGACCTCGATCACCGCCGCCGTGAACTGGAAACCGAGCACCGCGCCCTCATGGACCGGGCACGGGATCAGGTGAAGGCGATGACGAGCCGGGCCGAGCAACGCCGTCGCGAGCTGGACGCCGAGGCCGCCCGGCTCCGAGAGCGGATCCAGACCGACTTCGAACTGGCCATGAACACCCGCCGCGCCGAGGCGATGCGGGCCATCACAGAGAAGGAGCGAGCCGCCGACGCTCGTGCCCAGGACATCGTCCGCGAGGCCACCCGGCACGCGCACCGCATCGTCGCCGCAGCCCGCGAAAAGGTGGACGTCCTCCGACGGCAGCGCCGGCGTGTCGCCGACGAACTCCGCGCCGCGCAACGCCTGATCGCGAACGCCGAGCCGTTGCTGCGCCCGCTACCGGAGGAAACCCGCCAAGCCGCGGCCTGACGGAGAAGACCGCGCACCGCACGAAAGGTGAGGCAGGTCGGTGTCACCTCAGGACGTACTCCGGTACAAACGTGCCGCGAGATCGGCCAGCGTGCGGTGGCAGGTCTTTCCGGTGCGGCCCAGCGGAAGCTCGGGAAGGGTGACCAGGAATTCCGGCATCTTGCGCACGGCGAGGCCTTCGGCGGTGAGGAACGCCGTGAGTTCGGGCAGCGTCGGCGAGTGGCCGTTCCGGGGCGCCACGCAGGCGCAGAGCCGTTCACCCAGTTCGGTGTCCGGTACCGCGACACAGGCGACCTCCCTGATCGCGGGATGCCCGCCGAGCGTGCGCTCCACCTCCGCCGGGCTGATCGTGTACCCGCCGCGGATCACCACGCGTTTGCTCCTGCCGGTGACGTGGAGCCTGCCGCGCTCGTCGAAACGGCCGTTGTCGCCGGTCCGCACCCAGCCACCGCCGGGCCGGTACTCGGCGTCCAGTTCCGGTGCGGCGACGTAGCACAGCGGTGTCATCGGACCTCGGGCGTGGATTTCGCCGTCGACGATCCGGATCTCGCATACCGCGGGATCCGGTACGCCGACACCGTCCTCCGGTCGCGTCGTATGACAGTTGACGCCGTCGGACGAGCCGTAGACGTCGATCATCTCGACGCCGAAACGCGCACGGCACGCGGCCGACGTCGTCGGGGGCAACGTGTCTCCGCTCGACACGATGGCCGCGAGCCCGGCGGTGTCCACGGGCGCGGGATGGTCGGCCATGCGCCGCCACATCGCGGGTACGGCGAACACGTGGGTCGGGCGGTGCTCGGTGATCAGCCGCAGCGCCGCGCCCGCCTCGAACCGGCGCGTCAAGATCAGCGTGCCGCCGACGCGGCACAACGTCACCGGCACCCCGAACGAGCCGAATCCCGACGTCGGCGACACCAGGACGAGGTCGCGGGGAACCTCCGTCCCGCCGTGGACGGCACGGAGGTAGTTCGCCCGCCCGCCGGCGAAAGCGTTGTGCGAGTAGGCGACCATCTTCGGCGCCGACTCCGAACCGGACGACACCAGTATCCGTGCCGGGGCCTCCGGACGCGGACGGACGATGGGCGTCGCGCGGCCGGATCCATCCGCCACCCGCCCGTTCTCGACGAGGAACCGCACACGCGCGCGGTCGAGGAGATCGTCCGAGCCCGGCGGCAACGGCAGCACCACGGCACCGAGCGCGAGCACGGCCAGTTCCGCGACCACCGAGTCCCGTCCGGCCGGTTCCCTCACTCCGACGATGTCGGCCGAGCCGCATCCGGCGGCCGCCAAGCGCGCCGCCAGCTCTCGTACAGCGACGTCCAAGCGCGCGTAATCGAGCGATCCCTCGTCGTCGATCACCGCCGTGCGAAGCGGATGTTCGCGCACCCGGTCATCGAAGAGCGAGTACAGATCCCTGTCCGGACAATGTCCACATCGGACCCATTCGCGGCGGAGCTCGGCGGGCACGAGGTCGCGCAGCACCACCCCGGTGGCGGACACCCAGGTCATGACGTGAATTCCCACGGCGACGCGACGAGTACGCAGTCATCGTGGATCAGCGCACGGGAGAACCGGGGATCCGCGGCGAGCGCGGTGAGGTCGTCGCACACCGGCACGGTCAACGGACGGTCGCAGCGCCGCCGCGCGCCCGCGTTGAGCCTGCTCGCCGCCGACAGGAGCGACGAGTCGGCCCGCGTGGCTCCGCGGGCCAACGCCGTCACGACGCCGTGCGCGCAGACGACCCCGCCGAACACGTCGACGATCGTCATCAGCGACGGCGGAACCCCCGCGTAGGCCTGCACGACGAAATCCGTGCCCACCGGCGGTTCCGGCCCCAGCTCGGCACCCCATCCCGACGCGTGCGCGTACAGGATCCCCGGCCGGGCACGCGCCAGGTCGAGTGCGCTCAACGACCACTGCCCCGCCTTTCCGGGCGCCCAGTTGTGCAGGAAGACGTCGGCGCCGACGGCCAGGTCGAGCAAATGACCTCTGCCGTCCCGTGTGCTCAAGTCGATCTCGATGACCTCCTTGCCGTCGTTGAGCGCACGGAACCTGGCCGACGCGTCACCGGCGATCGGCGGGACCCACCGCAGCGGATCGCCACCCGGCGGCTCGATCCGCAGCACCGTGGCACCGAGCAGCCGCAGCAGGTGGCCTGCCAGCGGGCCCTGTACCCGGCGGCAGGATTCGAGCACCACCAAACCGGACAACGGGAGCGGCAGCGACGGCCGGGCGGGCCGATGCCCTCGGCCCAGCCCGCTCACCGCGAACGCGGGCAGCCGGTCGAACCTCCGGTCCGCCACCCTCACCAGCGTCATCCCGGTACCGACCGCGATCTGCTCCACCTCCGCGATCGGCCGTGCCGCAAGGGTTTTCCCCAACCCCGGCGCCAGCGGGCAGGTCGCGGTCGCGAACCGGTGCAGGAACGGCCGCCAGGCATTCGAGATCGTCCGCTCGTCGACGCCGAGTTCCCGCCAGAACCGGTGCCACACCGCCGGATCGAGTGTCTCGATCTCGTACGCGACGCCGTCCGCCGAGTGGAAAGGCGGCCCACCGGGGAAAAAGTCCTCGGAATGGTCGTCTTCGGCCGTCGCCGCGGCCAGATATTGGGAGACCGCCAGCAAAGCCGCCTGCGCCACCGAGGTGGACACGCCGCGCAGCGGGATCCCGCGATCACGAGCGAGCCCCAGCGCGACGCCGCCCAGCTCGGCGAGTTCGGCCGCGAGGATGGACGCGTAGTCCAGGCCGAGCGGGGTCGGCCGTCCGAAGCGCCTGCCGTGGACATGCATGATCCCGCAGGCGGCCTGCACGTCGAGCTCACCGGCCAGCGGCAGGTCGACCGGACCCGCGACGGTCACGGCGTCCACCTCGGTGATCATGCGGGACGCCTCCCGTGCACGGAGTACAGCACGCACGACGAGGCGCGGAACCCCGGATCCGCCATGACCGAACGCACCTCGGCGAGTTCCTCGTCGGTCATCCCCGCGGCGATCAGCCGGTCCCGCAGGTGACGGGTGTGGTGGATCAGCAGCCGCAGACCGGGCGAGCCCGCCCGCCACGGGAACACCATGGGCACCGGATCGACGTCGACCAGGCCCGCGCCTGCCATCGACGCGGCGACCCGGCGGCCCCACGTACCGTCCCCGCCCGCGGTCTTGAACGTCTTTTCCTTGGCCGCCAGGAACTTCTCGTAGACACTCGCCGCTCGGGCGTCGGGGGCGAGCAGCACCGGGCCGTAGGAGATGTCGAACTCGTCGATCTGCATCCAGCCACCCGGCTTCAGCGCCTGGGCCAGCTTGGGGACGACGGCTTCCCGTTCCGGCAGATGCTGCAGGACCAGCCGGGCGTGGACGAGGTCGAACCCGCCACGCGGCAACGGATCGTGGACCACGTCGTGCCGGAGGACGGTCAGCCCCGGCCCGCTGCCGATGTGGTCGGGTTTGATGTCGGTCGCCAGCACCGATCCGGTCGGCGCCACCCTGGCGGCGAGCCACCGCGCGACACCGCTGCCGCCCGCACCGACTTCGAGGCAGGACCAGCCTTCTCGCACGCCGGTCCGCTCCAGCCGCGCGAAGGTGACCGGGTCATACGCCTCGGAGAGGCACCGATGCTGCTCGGTCGCGTGCCCGCTGTGGTTGTCGAAGACGTAGGCCGTGGTCACGTCCACCTTCCCGATCCGTTCGTGGCGGCCGTCCCGGTCAGCCGCTCCAGCAGTTCCAGCCGCCGCACCTTCCCGGTGCCGGTGCGCGGTACCTCGTCCCAGGCGAGCGTCACCGGCTCCCCCAACGGCGGCAGATCGGCCACGGCGGCCCGCCACCGCGCCGGATCCAGCCCGGTGTCGGTCACGACGACCGGGATCGGTGCCCTTCCCGCCGCGGAAAGCACGACGCATTCGGCGATGGCCGGGAGCCGGTCCTCGAGGGTGTCCTCCATCGAGAGACAGCTCAGCCCGGGGACGCTGTCGACCTCCCTGTCCAGCAACGTCACCGCGCCGGTCCGGCTCACCACGCCGAGATCACCGGTGTTCCACCACGGTCCATGTGCCTTGTCCTCCCAGCGATCCTGTTCGCCCACATAGGACACACAGCGAGCGCGAGTGCGTGCCATGAGGAGCCCCGGAGTGCCCCGCGGGACCGGTTCGGCGGTCTCCGGGTCGACGACCCGTAGCTTCGCGAGTCCGGGCAGCGGCCTGCCGACGTCCCGCGTCGCCCGCACGGAGTGCCTGGTGAAGAACCGGAACGAAAGGGGACCGGTCTCCGATTGACCCCAGCCTTCCATCCACAGTGGACACTTGCGGCGAGTGGCGTCCAGCATGGTCCTGATCACCGGTGGGTGCACGGCGTCGTAGGTGCTGACGAACCTCCGGACCCGGCGGAACGGGTTCTCCGGCGAGCGCGCGAGTGGCCGCCAGCGCACGAACGTCGACGGGAGGGCCTCGATGACCGTCGGCCGATGCCGTCCGAACACCCGCTCCGCCGCGACCGACTCGCTCAGGATCACGATTTCCCGTGGAGCGAGGCACAGCGCCGACGCCGTCCAGCAGAAGGTCCGGCCGTGCGCGTAGGCACTGGCGTTGCCCAGCACGTCGTCACGCCGGACCCCGAGAAGGGGCCAGCGGATCGCCTCCGGGCGGGCCAGCCGGTCGATGATCGTCCTCGTCGTGTGGATCACCAGTTTCGGTGTCCCGGTCGTTCCCGACGTATGACAGATGAGCAGCGGTTCGTCGGCGTGCCTCCGGTACGGCTCCGGTGGCGTGGCGGCGGCGAAACCGTCGATGGGCAAGATCCGGTCTCCGCGCGGGGACGGCCGATCGGTGACCACGATCGCGGCGTCCAGCCGTTTCAGCAGCAGTTCCAGCGTGTCGTCCGGCAGGTGGCCGGACAGCTTCGCCGCGACCGCCCCCAGCCGCGCCGCGGCGCACGCCAGCAGGTCGTAGTCCCAGTGGTTCCGCTTGACGATGGCGACCCGGTCCCCTGGCCGCACCCCGGCCCCGGAGAGCCATCCCGCCGCGTCCCGCACCAGCTCGGCGAGCCCGGCGACCGAGTACACGGTTCCGCGCTCGGGCGCGATGTCGAAGGGGCGGTCGAGGCACACCGTCGTCCGCGTGTGCGCGCATTCGTCGAACAACGTTCCCATGTCGTGCGGTTTCATCCGGCTCTCTCCTCCTTCAGGGGACACGCGAGCCGATCGGTCAAGCGCCGCGCGGCCCGGATGCCCGAACGAACGGCCGCTTCGCTGCACGGGCTCAGGAACACCCAGTCGCCCGCGTAGTCGACGACGCCCCGGCCGAGGCCGGCCTCGAAGGAAGCGCGCAAGGCGAGCGCGCGAGGTGTCACCTCGGGCGCCGCGTGCCGCACTCGCCGGACCAGTGCGCGGCGAGTCGCCGCCCGCAGGCCGGGGACAAGACGCTCGGCCGCGTCGGTCAAGCGGGTGACCGCGTCCTCGTCGGTGGCGGTCAGCAGCTCCGGCACCGCGTCCGGATGGGCCATGACCGTGACCAGGCCGCGGCCCGCCGGCGCGCGGCCAGGGTGCTTCAGGTGGTCGAAGATGATCGTGGCCACCGTGCCGTTCTCCGCCGTCGGCACGATCAAGGCGTAGTCGGGACCGCCGAGCGGGCGATCGAGCAGCAGATGCGCCTTCACCACCGGGGTGAACGAGCAGGCGGTGAGGAAAGCCGATCCGTGTCGCGGGTACAGCTCGGCCGCGACAGGGGCGGGCACGGCCAGCACCACGGCCTTCGCGCTGATTTCACGCGTACCGCTGATGATCCGCGCCACGGAACCGTCGTCGACGACCTGATCGACACGAAAGCCGGTGCTGACGCCGACCCTCTCGGCGAGAGCGCGGGCGAAGGTGTCCATTCCGTCGCGGTACGCCCGCCAGGTCGGCGGCGGGCCGACCGACGTGAGCAGGGCGAGCAGGGGCGCGGCCGCCGAACGCGCCGGATCCCAGCCGAAGAATCCGGAGACGACCGGCTGCAGCAGGTAGTCCAGCAGATCCCGGTGGTGGGGCGCGGCGAACTCGGCGACGGTGCGGCCGCCCAGCCTGGAGGCCTCCGGCCGTTCGGTGTCGAACTCGCCCCGCATCGCCCGCATCCCGGCCAGCCGTGCCCGCAGGGACAACCCCGCTCCGGTGAGCAGTCCCCTGGGCTCCGCGACACCGGACCTGGGCCTGCCTCGCCACATCGCGATGCCCCGGCCGATCCGGGGAGCGGCGTCGGCGTCGATGCCCAGGTCCGCCAGCAGCCGCCAGGTCTCGCGATAGCCCTGCTCGGCCATCTGCTCGGCGCAGGTGTCGATCAGGAAGCCGTCCTCGCGCAGCGTCGTCATCCGGCCGCCGACCACGTCGGCCGCTTCGAACACCCGTACCTCACGCCCTGCCTTGCCGAGCCGGTACGCGGTGGTGAGCCCGGCGACGCCCGCGCCGACCACCGCCACCTCGACATCGGTCACGAGATCACGACCAGGTTCACCACGACCAGGCTCAGCACGGTGATCCGGTGGATGTGGATGCCGAGCCTCCTGGCCCGCATGATGTCGCCCCGAACGAACCCGAGCCAGAGCTGCCGGATGCGCGACACGAGGGTCGGGAGCAACGCGAGGGGGAACCACCACGGGCCACCGAGCGCGGGCACGGCGAAGATCAGGGCGAACTCCACCGCCGACACGGCGACCACGAAGTACATGTTGCCTCGCGGAGTGGTCAGCGCCGCGACCGTCGGCCTGCCGACCCGTCGGTCGCCGTCGACGTCGTTGGTGTTGGAGTACACGCCGAACAGCAGCGGCCCCAGCCCGAAGAGCAACGCCTGTGCGAGCGCGAACCCGGTGAACTCGCCGGACGCGAGGCCGTACGGCGCCAGCACCAGCGCCCAGCCGAGCGCCGCGATGAAGAACTCCTGGAAGCCGTGGTAGCTGAGCTTCACTCCCCAGGAGTACTGCAGCGAGAAGAAGTAGGTGACCACGATCAGCACGACAGTCCACACAGGACGGTGCGGCGCGATCGCGATGGCCGTCAGCCAGAGCGCGGCACCGACGACTGCCGTCGCCCAGGCGAACCGCAGCACCTGGCCCTCGTCGAGTGTGCCGGCCACCAGAGGTTTGCGATACCGCTTGCGCTTCGGGTCGTCCGGCGAATAGTTCGTGATGTCGCTGCCGTCCCGGTAGCCCGTGAGATCGTCGAGGGCGACCATCGCCGCGATCACGAACACCTCGCCGAGCAGGAACACCCCGACCGAGGCCAGGACGCCGGTGTCGAACCGCGACGCGGGCGCGAGCAGCGTCCACACCACGACCACGCCGAGGTAGTAGTCGACGATGTCGAGTTTCGCGAGCCGGAAATACGCCTTGCCGCGGGTGGCGGCCAGTGTCGCGGTCATCGCCCGTCCAACGCGATCAACGCGGCGAAGGACCGGTCGCCGCCGTAATGCAGGTCGTGCCGTTCGAGCAGCCGGGCGCCCGGGAGCAGGGCCAGGTACTCCTCGACGGTCCGCAATCGCGAGAACCTGCCGACCGGGATGTCCGCCTCCTCGTATTCCACGAGCACGAGATGACGGGCCGCGGCGGCGATCGCCCGGCAAGCGTCGGCGATCTCGTCGTCGTCCAGCACGTGCATCAGCACCCACACGCAGACGGCGACGTCGAACCGCTTGTCCTGCCACGGCAGCCGCTGGACCTTCGTGCGCACGAAGTCCACAGTGGACAGATGCGCGCAGTTCTCCCTCGCCAGCGCGAGCATGCGCGGGGTCATGTCGATCGCGGTCACCGTACGGGCGCGGGCCGCGATCGCCGGGGTGAGCCTGCCCATCCCGCAGCCGATCTCCAGCGCGGCACCGACGTCGCCCAGCGACCGCAGGAGACCGGTGACGAGCCGGATGGTGCGGGTGGTCGTCTCGGCCGCGAGTTCGGCGGGCTGCGAAGCGCGCATGACGCGGGACAGCCCGGCGCGTTCCGCGCGCCGGTGCCACTCCTCGGCGACCTCGCTCGGCGCGGGCGTGCTGGTGATCTGCTGCATCACGACTCCTTCGCGAACTCGCACACCGCGTCGGCGATGCGCTCCACCTGCTCGTCCGTCAGATGGGGGTAGATGGGTATGGCGAGCGTGCGCCGCGCGGCCAGCTCCGCCGCGGGCCAGGTGTCCGACGGCCGGGTGTACCGCGCGAACGCGGGTTGCCGCGGCAGCGGGGCCGGGTAGTAGACGTGCGAGCCGATTCCCCGTGCCGCCAGGTGCGCACGGAGATCGTCCCTGCGCTCGGCGAGCAGCGAATAGACGTAGTAGCACCGCCCGTCCTTCGCCGGGGGCGGCGCCAGCACCCCGCAACCCGCCAGGTCGGCGAAGCGCTCGGTGTAGTACTCCCCGATCCGTGCCCGGCGCGCGAGCCGACCGGGAAGACCGGGGAACCGGTACAGCTGGAACGCGGCCATGATCTCGTCGAACCGGCTGTTGTAGCCGACCCGGTGGTACACGAACCGGTCCTTGCCGTCCTGGCCGTGATTGCGCAGCATCCGCACCGCCGAGGCGAGGTCCGGATCGTCGGTCACGACCATGCCGCCCTCGCCCGGCATACCGAACGTCTTCACCTGGACGAACGAGTACACCCCCGCGTCGCCCCATCTCCCGGCGGGCGTGCCCGCGAGGGTTCCGCCTTGCGCGACCGCGGAATCCTCCAGCAGCCGCACACCCGCGCCGGTCGCGATCCGGCGCAAGGCGGGCATATCCGCCATGACGGAGAACATATGCGCCGGCATGATCACCTTGGTCCGCGAAGTGACCAGGCCGGCGACCGCCTCGGGATCGACGACCATGGACCACGGGTCGATGTCGGCGAACACCGGCGTCGCGCCGAGCAGGGCGGGTGCGGCTGCGAGCGGCGCGCAGCCGAACGCGGGCACGATCACCTCGTCGCCGTCGCCGACGTCCATCGCGCGCAGTACCAGCGTCAGCGCCGAAGTTCCACTGCCGCAAGCGATCGCGTCCGCCGCGCCGACCGAGTCACGGATCGCCGCCTCGAAGCGGGCCGTCCGGTCGCCGAGGATGAACTTCTGTTCCGGGGCGAGGCCGACGCGGCGGACGATGTCCAGCAGTTCGGCCCGGTCTTCGTCGAAGAGATCGGACGGGAAGAACGGCAGTGTCATCCACGCCGCCCGTGGTAGAACGCGCGGATCGAGGCGCAGACGCGGTCACAGTCGCCGGTGGACATGTCCGGATACAGCGGGAGCGCGAGGGTGCGACGGCAGGCGTTCTCTGCGTTCGGGAAATCACCCTTCCGGTGGCCGAGTCCGGCGAAGCAGGGTTGCAGCGGCAGCGGCGCCGGATAGTAGACCTCGGTCTGCACACCGTCCGCCGACAGATGCGCCGCCAGGTCGTCGCGCGAGTCGACCTCCACCACGTAGACGTAGAACACGCTGTCCGGTCTCGCAGACGGCAGCTTGCGCACCCCGTCGACGTCCGTGAGCGCCGTCGTGTACCGGGCGGCCAGTTCCGCGCGGCGAACGATGTCGAGGTCCAGCCTGGTGAGCTTCGCGAGGAGGACGGCGGCCTGGATGTCGTCCATCTTGCTGTTCACGCCGGGCAGACCGGTCGCCGTGGAGATGGCGGGGAAATCGGCGATCGTGCCGCCGAACCGGCCGTGGTGGCGGAGCGCGTCGACGGTCTCGGCGATCCGCCGGTCGTCGGTGAGGACCGCGCCCGCGTCACCGAGCGCGCCCAGCGTCTTGGTCGGGAAGAACGACAGCACCCCGCCCGCGCCGAAAAGCCCGCCGTGCCTGCCACGATGGCGCATGCCGATGGCCTCCGCGCTGTCCTCCACCACGGTGAGCCCGATCCGCCGAGCCACGTCGAGGACACCGTCGATGTCCGCGAGCCGCGAGAACAGATGTGTCGGCATGACGAACCGGGCGCGCTCCCCCGCGGCGTCCGCCACCGCGGCGGGGTCGATGCCATACCCGTCCGGCTCGATGTCGGCGAAGACCGGACGCCCGCCCGCGAGTACGACCGAGGTGGCCGACGCCCCGAAGGAGAAGGCGGGAACGACCACTTCGTCGCCAGGCCGCAGACCCGCCGCCCGCAGCAGCAGGACCAACGCGTCCGTTCCGCTGTTGACCCCGATGACGAACTTCGCGCCGGTGTAACCGGCCAGCGCGGCTTCCAGCTCGGCCACCTTGCGGCCGTGCGAATACTTGCCATTTTCGAACACGTCGAGAATATGTCGTCTTGCACTGGGCCACGTTCGTTCGAATGTGCTCGATTGGTTGAAAAATGACACCGACAGCGTACCCACCTCCGGTGGCGTTGGAACCCGTTCCCGAGCGTATGTCAGGAAAACAGGGCACTCGGGAGGTTCGCACGTCCTGGTCAACTCACGCGGAAAGTATTGACACTCGATCATCGCGGATGTCAGTTTTGCGACGGATTCCGAATGGGAAACTCTGAGGAGCAGGCTCACCAGTGCGTTCACTCATTGTGGGACTCGGCCGGGCAGGCGCGGGTCTGCATCTGCCGGTCTTGGCCAAACTCCGTACCCGAACCCAGCAGCTCTTCGACGACGCTCCCGTCATCGCGTGCGAACCGCGGCCTGCCGTCGCCGCGCGGGCAGGTCTGGAGGTCGTGCCGACCATCGAGGCCGCGACCGCCGGACTCGACCCCGCCCGCACCGTCGCGCACGTCTGCACACCGCCGACCGAACGGCTCACCGTGCTCTCCGAACTGGCCACGCTGGGCTTCCGCAAGGTGATCGTGGAGAAGCCGCTCGCCGCGGACATCGACGACCTCGCCAGGATCATCCGCCTGCGCCGCAAGTACAAACTGCATATCGAGGTCGTCGAGCCCTGGCTCGCCAGCACGCTCACCGCGCGGCTGGTCGGGCTGATCCGCAGCGGCCGCTTCGGCGCTCCCAAGTCCATCGACATCGTGCAGAACAAACCGCGCTTCCGCCGGTCTCTCGTGACACCGGGACACCCGACCGCCTTCGACGTCGAACTGCCGCACGGAGTCGCGCTCGCGCTGCGGCTCGCGGGCGCCGCACGGGTCACCCACGCGTCCGGGACCGATCTCGAGGTCGACGGGAACGTCGGCCCCCGGATGGGCGGGGCCAACGTCGGTCTCCGCCACAATTCGGGGATCCACACGGAGATCCGGTCGGATCTCACCTCGCCGGTACGCGAGCGGCGGGTCACCGTCGACTTCGAAACGGGGACCGCGATCGGGCATTTCGCGGTGAGCGGCGACGACCACCATTCGCAGCTGACCCTGCGGTCGAGCGGCCAGTCCGAGCACGTCGTCCTGCGCGACGACGCCATGACCGAGTGGATGTCCGTGGCCTACCGGAAGTTCCAGGTGGACGGCGAGCAGACGCAGGGATTCACCTTCGCCACCGAGGTGGTGCAACTGCTGTCGGTGGCCAAGAACATCTGCGCGGAACCGGTCTCGCGACCCGAACCCGACGCGGTGGCGGCCCATGCCGACTGACCCGGTGTTCGCCGGCATCACCGACGAGGCGGCCGACGACCTCGGCGGCCAGCTCGCGGCGCTCGACGCACTGGGCTGGCGGACGATCGAGCTGCGCACCCTCGATCGGGTCCCTGTCGCCGACCTCACCGACGAGCGGTTCGACGAGGTCGCGACGACGCTGACGGACAGGTCGATGGACGTGGTCTGCCTGGCGTCCCGGATCGGTGGCTGGGGCAGGCCGGTCACCACCGACTTCCGGCACGACCTCACGGAACTGCACGTCCTCGCCAGGCGGGCCCGGTCGATCGGCACCCGCTACGTCCGGATCATGTCGTATCCCAACGATGGCCTGAGTGCGCGCGACTGGCGTCGCCAGGCCACGGCGAGGATCACCGTTCTCGCCGAACACGCCGAACGCCACGGCGTGACGCTGCTGCACGAGAACTGCTCGGGCTGGGCGGGCACGAACGCCGAGCGGATGCTCGAACTGCTGGACGAGGTCGCGAGCCCGGCACTGAAGCTGCTGTTCGACACCGGGAACGGCGTCGCCCACGGTTACGACGGGTTCGACCTGCTCGCCGACATCGCCGACCACGTCGAGCACGTGCACGTCAAGGACGCGGACGAGCACGGCTTCACCATCCCCGGCGAGGGTGAAGCACGCGTGGCGGACTGCGTGAAGCTGTTACAGGCCAACGGGTACAGCGGCGCCTGGTCGCTGGAACCGCATCTCGCGATCCAGCCCCATGAGCCGGGTGTGCTCGCGCACGACGCGGCGGCCACGTTCATCGCCGCGGGCCGGGCGATGGCCGGCCTGATCCGGTGATCCACGAGGATCGGGATCTGCTGCTACGGCTGCTCGCCCTGCCGACGGCCGGTCCGCTCGAAACGTCCGGTGAAGTCCGGCTCTGGGAAGCGATGCGGGACTACGCCGGCGCGGCGGCCGGGATCGGTTTCGAGACGCTGTACCTCGGCAGCCCGGACCCGTCGGTACTGGACCGGCCAGGTGTTCCGGTCGCGGTCCGCGAAGCCGGGCCGGACTTCCTCGCCGGTCAGCCGAGCCTGGTGCTCCGGCTCGGTCCGGCCAGTCCCTCCGTGATGTTCAACGTCCACCTCGACACCGTGGCGCCGTTCGAACCGGCGGGTTTCGACGGGGTCAGGTTCACCGGCCGCGGCGCGATCGACGCCAAGGGGCCCGCGGTGGCACTGCTGGCCGGGATCCGGGCCGCCGTCGCGGCGGATCCGGCGGTGGGCAGGGACGCCGGTGTGCTCATCCAGGCCGTCTCCGGTGAAGAAGGCGGCGCGATGGGCACGTTCGGCACGCGGCCGCTCGTCGAGGCCGGCTTCCACGGCGAGCTCAACATCTTCTGCGAACCGACCGGCCTGCGCTACCTGCCCCGCTGCTCGGCGTCGATGACCGCTCGCGTGCGAGTGCGCGGCGACGACGCGATCGACGACGAACCGCACCGAGGACACAACGCCACCGTCCTGCTCGGCTTCCTCGCCCAGCATCTGGCGCTCGACCTGGCGGAACACGGCCGGGTCTGCCTGGCGGGGCTGCACACCGGCCACCTGCACAACAGGGTGTACGGCAGCGGAGAGCTTCTGCTCAACATTCCTTACGACAGCCGGGAAGCGGCGTCGAAGATGACCTCGGCGCTGGAAGACGGCCTGCGGTCGGGCCTCGCCGAGTTCGTCACCCGGTTCCGGAAGACGCCAGCCTTCGCCCGTACCGCCGCCGACGCCGCGGCGATCACCGAGGTGCGGTGGCTCAAACGCGACCTGCCCGCCCTGACCGCTCGGGACATCCCGCTGCTGGACGGGCTGGCTCCCCGCTGGCCCGACGACGAGCCCGGTTTCACCTGCGATGCCCTCTGGCTCGCCGACGTCCCCGGCACCCGGACGGCCGTCCTCGGCCCCGGTTCCCTGGGCGGCAACAACGCGCACTCCGCCGGGGAGTACGCCGACGTCGAAGAACTCGACAGGTTCAGTGACCTCGTCCGCGAAATTGTCGTGCGATTCAGCCGGAACGAAGGAGCCTGACCGTGCTGATGCCCTATCCGGAGCTTCTCTCCCTGGTCACCAGGATCTTCGTGGACCGCGGCGTTCCCGAGGACCGGGCGGTGATCGCCGCCACCGCGTTGTGCCACGGCGACCTGACCGGGGTGACGTCACACGGACTGGTCAACCTGACCCGGCTGTACCTGCCCCTGCTCGACGACGGACGCGCGGATCCGGCGGCGGACATGGTGGTCCAGACGGATCTCGGCGCCTGCGTCCTCGCCGACGCCCGTCGCACGCTGGGGTTGTGGTCGGCGTCGCAGGCCATGGAACTGGCGTGCGCCAGGGCTTCGCGGCACGGCATCGGGATGGTGTCCCTGCGCGGTGCCACGCATATCGGCTGCGCCGGCCATCACGCCGCGCGCGCCGTCACCCACGGCATGATCGGCCTCGTCGCGTCGAACTGTGGCGGGCAGCGCATCGCCCCGCCCCCGGGCGGCGCGGCGACGATGCTCGGCACGAACCCGCTCGCGCTGGCCTGTCCCGCCGGTGACGCGCACCCGTTCGTCCTCGACATGAGCACCACCGTCGTGCCGACCGGTCGCGTGCGGGCCGCGGCAAGGGAGGGCCGGGCGATCCCGCCGGGGTGGCTCGCCACCGACGACGGCGCACCGGTGACCGACGCCGCCGCGTTCGACCGAGGGGATGCCCATCTGCTGTGGCTGGGCGGCGATCCCGAAACGGGTGCCTACAAGGGATTCGGGCTGGGCCTGCTCGTCGAAGTGCTCGGCGCGCTGGTGCCCGGCGCCGCGCTCGGCGCGCTGTCCGCCGACGGGAACCGCGACGACGACATCGGGGTGCTGACGCTGGCGATCGCACCGGAACTCCTGCGCGGCGGATTCGCCGCCGACGCGACCGCGCTCTTCGCCGCCGTGCGTGGCTGGCCCGCCCGCGACGCCGCCGTCCCGGTCGTCTATCCCGGCTGGCACGAGGGCGAACGCGCGGCCCGGTTCCGCGCGCACGGGGTGCCGGTGCCCGACGACGTCTACGAGGAACTGCACGCGACGCTGGAAAGGGCGGCCGGATGATCCGGGTCGGTGTCGTGGGGCTCGGTGTCATCTCGCGCTTCTACCTCGCCGCGGTGGACCGGTCCCCGGCGTTCGAGCTCGTCGCGGTCTGCGATCTCGATCCGGCGGTGCTCGCCGGAATCGGCGTGCCCGGCTACCGGGATCACCGAGAGATGCTCGCCGCCGGAGGGCTCGACGCGGTGATCGTGACCGCACCCAACGACGTCCACGCGTCCGTGTGCCGGGATGTGCTGGACGCCGGTCTGCCGGTGTGCGTGGAGAAGCCCCTCGCCACTGGGCTAGTCGACGGCGAGGATCTCGTGACGAGAGCGGCGCGGCGGGACGTCGCCCTGTTCACCGCGTTCCACCGCCGGTACAACAGCAACGTGCGGGCACTGCACGACGCCCTCGCCGGCCGGGCACCGATCGCTTCGCTGACGGTGCGCTATCTGGAGCGGATCGAAGAACACGTCGGCGGTGACCGCTGGTACCTCGACACCGCGCGTTGCGGTGGCGGTTGCGTGGCGGACAACGGGCCCAACGCGCTCGATCTCGTCCAGCTGTTCCTCGGGTCGGTGGCGCTGCGAAGCATGCGGATCACGCGGGACGCGCAGGGCGTCGACAGGCAGGCGACACTCGTGCTCGAAAACGCGGTCGTCGAACTCGACTGGTCGTTTCCCGGAGAAGTCAAGGACATCGAGGTCAGGCTGACCGACGGCACCGTCCTGCGGGCCGACATGCTCGACGGCTTTCCGGCGTTCAAGGAATCGCTCTGGCACGAGTACGACGGGTTGCTGCGGGAATTCGAGGAAGCCGTGCGCAAGGGCGGCGCCTGGCGCGACTGCGGTCTCACCACTCTGTCCATAGTGGACGAGTGCTATCGGAAGGAGCGCGATGCGCGAGGACGGGCCGAAACGGGAGATCACCGGCACGGTGGTGAAGGTGCTGGTACATCACCGTGACGATCGGGGAATGAGCCTGGAGCCGTTCGCCAGCCGATGCGTTCGCACCGGCGAGATCCACGAACTCGTCACGACCAGCCACGAGGACACGGAGCCCGGAGCGCCGATCGACCGCGTCGGTTTCCTCGGCTTCGCCGAAATCGACCGGGCGGGCGTGATCGACCGAGGCGACGAGCTGTGGATCGGCGGCGAACTCGTCGGTACCGTGCTCGGCTTCGACGGATGCCATTTTCCCAATCACTACAACATTCTCATCACCGTCACGCGGCCCGTCACCGGCGAAGAGCTCGGCCTGAAGCCGGAACTGGAAGTGCGTTTCCGCGGCAGGTGGTGAGCGGCCCGGAGCCGGGCCGCTCACCGGCTCGCCGCTACTTGCCCAGCAGGGGCACGTCCGATTTGCCGAGATGGTAGTCGCGTACCGCGTGCACGAGTTCGTCGACGGTCAGCTTTCCGTTGCCGTTCACGTCGATGGCCCGGAACGCGGGGGCGACGGCCGAGGACTCGACGCCGATGGCCGCCAGCCACTTGGCGAACTCCTGCTGGTTGACCTCGCCGTCGCCGTCGGTGTCGCACAGGCCCACGATCGCCGCGATGGTGGGACGGACCACGCGATCAAATCCGGAGTCGCCCTCCTGGAAGATCTGCGCCTCGATCACCTCGGTGAACTGCTTCTCGCTCAGCGCCCCGTTCGGGCCGGCGCCGGCCTTGCCTGCCAGGTACTCGTACATCGCCACGAAAGAGTCTTTCACCGCACGCGCTTGGGGCGACGCCGGGTCTTCGCCGAACGCCTTGATGATCCGGCCGGCTTCGGCCTCGAGATCGGACTTTTCGATCTTGCCGTTACCGTTGACGTCCCACTTCTCGAAACGCTTCTTGAGCCTGTCGTTCTTGACCGCCGTGGTCATTCGTGCACACTCCTTTTCGCGTGAACTCGGAAGAATCTGCGGTACGCGCGTGTCAGCCGGCGCTCGATCCGGCCGACACGGTCAAAGACGGACGACCTCCTCTCCGGGAACCTGTCCCGTCACGTCGAACAGCAGCCTGGCCGTCGAGGTCAGCAGGCTGAGGTCGTAGGCGCGGTGCGCCACCAGCAGGACGGTGACGTCCGCGGCGGAGAGCACCTCGTCGAGGTCGGCGACCGGTGGCCCCAGTTCGGGTACGGCACCGGCCACCGGATCGTGGTAGGACAGGTCCGCGCCGAGCGCGCGCAACCGGACGGCGATCCGGATGGCGGCGGACTCGCGGGTGTCCGGCACATCGGCCTTGTACGCGACGCCGAGAATCAGGACCTTCGCTCCCCGCAACGCTTTCCCGTGTCCGGCGAGCAGGCGCCGCACGCGGTCGACCACGTGCTCCGGCATCCGGTCGTCCACGAGGCGGGCGGCGTGCACGACACCGAGTGAGGTTCCCTCCCGCTCGGCCTTGTCCAGCAGGTATTTGGGGTCGACCGGGATGCAGTGCCCGCCGACGCCCGGCCCCGGCACGAAGGGCATGAACCCGAAAGGTTTGGTCGCGGCGCAGTGCACCACGTCCCACACGTCGACCCCGATCCGGTCGCAGAATATGGCGATCTCGTTGACCAGGGCGATGTTCACGTAGCGGTAGGTGTTCTCCAGCAGCTTGGCCATCTCCGCTTCCCTGGTGCCGCGCGCCACCACGACCGTGTCGACGAAGCGCCCGTAGAACGCCGCGCAGTATTTGGCGCACAACGGGGTATGCCCGCTGATCACTTTCGGTGTGTTCCGGATGCCGAAGCGGCGGTTGCCGGGGTCGACACGCTCGGGTGAATAGGCGAGCGCGAAATCCTCTCCCGCGGTCAGGCCGTACTTCTCCAGGATCGGCCGGACGATTTCGTCGGTGGTGCCGGGAAAGCTCGTCGATTCGAGCACCACCAGCGTCCCCGGCCGCAGATGTTCGGCCACCGTTTCGGCCGCGGAGCGCACCGCGGCGAGATCCGGTCCGCCCGCCGAGTCCAGCCCGGTCGGCACGCAGAGCACGATCGTTTCCGCCGTGCCGAGCACCGCCGGATCGGTCGTCACCGTGAACCCGCTCGCCCGCATGGCCCGCAAGCGGCCCTCGGTCACGTCGGGCACATGCGAACGCCCCTCGGCCACGGCGGCCGCGACCCTCGGCGAGGTGTCGTAGCCGGTGACCGACAACCCCGCCCCGCAGGCGGCTTCGGCCAGCGGTAACCCTACGTAGCCGACTCCGACCACGACAAGATCGACAGACACGGGACCCCCTCAGTCTCGATGTCGCGCGAACCGGTCAGCTGACCGAGAACGAACCTGTGCCCGGCGGGACGTGGGAACCGAATCCCGCCGGGACCCGGATCCCTGGCATCAAGCAGAGCGGGTCGCCGTAGATGACCACTTCGGCCGAGGTCAGATTGGCCAGGACGTGCGCGGCGATGGGGAGTTTGTGACAGCCATCGGGGTTCCGGTAGGTGTCCAGCCGCTGGAACTCCGTCGAAAAGACCACCACTTCCCCCGCCGCGGCCTGGGCAGGCGGGCTCGCCACGAGCAGCAGGGCGCAGGCGGATGCCGCGCTCAACGCGGCGATGACAAGACGGTTCATCGGATGCCTCCACATCAAGATCACGACTTCACTCCGCACGCTAACAGTCACTCTTGGTAAAACCGGTGCCCCGCCGGAACTTCACGCGCGCAGGTTGCGGTCCGCTCCGCCGGGTCATTCAGATGGCGGCTTCAAGCACTCTGCGCGTGATCTTCGAACACGGGCGGTTCACATGAACGAGTGGCGCGGGCAATGAAGTCAGGGATGATCGGCCGAGATTCGGGACGCAGAGTGTCCCGGCCCATCCGGCCGGAAAAGGCTTGCGCGGCCGGATGTTCCCGGGGCCGGCCGAGCCGGGCGCGGCTTGACTGTCCATAAAGGACTCACAAGGAGCTGGGGCTCCGGCCGCCGATTGATGCCAGGCCCGGTCCGTGAAGGCCTCCTTGAGGGACTCTGGATCCCTCAAGGAGGCCTTCACACCATCCCAGTACATGAAGGTCCCCTTCCTTGCGCCTGGCGCAAGGAAGG
>NZ_JBHVKW010000110.1:0-27625 GCF_042797905.1 Amycolatopsis sp. NPDC057786 | reverse complement strand
GCCAACTACCGCATCCAGAGGACTAAACGCGGGCGATGGAAGGGGCGGGTGCCGTCGCCCGCGCGACGCCGGCACCCGCCCCGGTCTAGCGGATCATCACGGGAGGCCCGCCAGTCCCGCGCTCACCGTGTTCGACCACGCGTAACCCTGCGAGGCGTCCCAGTTGATCGACCAGGTCATCGCGCCCCGGATCGTCGGGTACGTCGTCGAAGGTTTGAACGAACCGCAGTTCGTGCCCTTCGCCAGGCAGTTCAGCGCGTTGACCGTGTTGCCGGGCGCCTGGTAGCCGCCACCGGCCGCCGAGGTCGACGCGGGCAGGCCGAGCCCGACCTGGTCGGCGCGCAGTCCGCTCTGCAGCTGGATGCAGGCCAGCGCGGTGAGGAAGTCGACCGTGCCCTGCGAGTAGACCTTCTGGTCGCAGCCGAGCATCGTGCCGCTGTTGTAGTACTGCATGTTGACGATCGTCAGGATGTCCTTGACGTTCAGCGCCAGCTTGAAGTACTCCGCGCCGGTGTTCTGCATGTCGATCGTCTGCGGTGCCATGGTGATGATCGAGCCGCCCGCCGCGTGGATGCTGCGCAGCGCCTGCGTCATGTAGGTGGCGTTGACGCCGTTCTCGAGGTCGATGTCGACGCCGTCGAAGCCGTAGGTCGCGATGAGCGACTTCATGCTGTTGGAGAAGTTCGTGGCCGCGGCCGCGGAATCGACGCGGATCGTGCCCTTCTCGCCGCCGACGGACAGGACGACCTTCTGCCCGCGTGCCTGCGCCGTCTTGATGTCGGCCTTGAACTGCGCGTCGGTGTAGCCGCCCAGCTGGCTCGAAAGACCCGAGTCGAGGGTGAAGGTGACGGCGCCCGGTGTGGCCGTCGCGTCGGCGAAGGACACCGCGATGATGTTGTACTTCGTCGGGACGTCGGCGAGCTTGAGCGCCTTCGCGCCGTTGTAGAAGTTCTGCCAGTAACCGGTGATCACGTGCTTCGGCAGGTTCCCGGTCGGCGGGGTGCTCGTCGTGGTCGTCGGGGGGTTCGACGTGGTGGTCGTCGTGGGCGTGGTCGGCGTGGTGGGGGTCGTGGTGGGCGAGCCGCCGGGGCCGTCGAGGTTCACGTCGTCGGCGAAGTACGCGGGCTGGCCGTACCAGCCGTGCAGGTAGATCTCGACGCTCGTGGTGGACGCGCCGGTGGTGAAGCTCAGCGAGAGCTGCGACCAGCTGCCGCCACCCGGGGTCCAGGTGTTCTTGTCACCCGTCCCGGTGCCGGTGACACCCAGGTAGGTGTAGCTGCCCTGCACCCACGCCGAAAGCGTGTACGCGGTGTTGGCCTTCACCGCCACGCTCTGCGAGCAGCGGGCGTTGTCCTGCCCCACCGGAGTGGCGCTGAGCGCACGGGTGCCCGAGTGGACCGGCGTGGTGACCACCGCGTTCGCTCCGGTGCAGGTCCAGCCGCTCGTGGTCCCGAGTTCGAAGCCGGGGTTGGTCAGGATGTTGGCGGCCGAGGCACTGCCCGAGACCGCGAAAGTCACCCCCAGGCACACGGCCAGTGACGACAGCAGGGCGAGGAACGCGTGTTTGGGCTTCACTTTCACGACTGGCCTCCACGAACGGGTGATGTCGGCCACATCAAAATGGTACAGACCAATACAACTGTCAAGGGTTCGGTTAGAGGAGGCCATACGAAAGTCGGCTCGGCACGAGCGGCAGAATGCAGGGTCCGAGAGCACCCGAGGGCGGATTCAGGAGCGTGGGAGTGAGCGTGCAGGGCCTGCAGACAGTCGAGCAGAAGATCGCCGAAGAACTCGGTGTGCGCGAAGGGCAGGTCAAGGCGGCCGTCGACCTGCTGGACGGCGGATCGACCGTGCCGTTCATCGCCCGGTACCGCAAAGAGGTCACCGGGATGCTGGACGACACCCAGCTCCGCACCCTCGAAGAACGCCTCCGCTACCTGCGGGAACTCGGCGAGCGCAAGGTCGCCGTGCTGGAGTCGATCCGCAGCCAGGGCAAGCTGGACGAGGCGCTCGAAGCGTCGATCATGGCGGCGGACACCAAGTCCCGCCTCGAAGACATCTACCTGCCGTACAAGCCCAAGCGGCGAACGAAGGCGATGATCGCCCGCGAGGCCGGTCTGGAGCCGCTCGCCGACGGGCTGCTGAGCGACCCGAACACCGACCCGCAGGCCGCGGCCGCGGTGTTCGTCGACGCCGACAAGGGTGTCGCGGACGCGCAGGCGGCGCTCGACGGCGCCCGCGCGATCCTCGTCGAACGCTTCGCCGAGGACGCCGACCTGATCGGTGAACTGCGCGAGAAGATGTGGGCGGAAGGCCGTCTGGCTTCGAAGGTCCGCGACGGCAAGGCCGAAGAGGGCGCGAAGTTCTCCGACTACTTCGACTTCTCCGAGCCGTACACGAAGCTCCCCTCGCACCGGATCCTCGCGATGTTCCGCGGCGAGAAGGAGGAGATCCTCGACCTCACCATGGAGTCGGAGGAGCCCACCGAAGAACCGCGCACCGGGCCGACCGAGTACGAGAACCGCATCGCCCACAAGTTCGGCATCTCCAACGAGGGCCGCCCGGCCGACAAATGGCTCGGGGACACCGTCCGCTGGGCGTGGCGCACGAAGATCCTGCTGCACCTGGGCATCGACCTGCGAATGCGGTTGCGCCAGTCGGCCGAGGACGACGCCGTCCGCGTGTTCGCCGCGAACCTGCGCGACCTGCTGCTCGCCGCCCCGGCGGGCACGCGCGCCACGATGGGCCTCGACCCTGGCTTCCGCACCGGCGTCAAGGTCGCCGTCGTCGACGCGACCGGCAAGGTCGTCGACACCCACGTGATCTACCCGCACCAACCCGCGAACAAGTGGGACCAGTCCATCGCCGAACTCGCCGCGCTCTGCGCCCGGCACAAGGTGGACCTGATCTCGATCGGCAACGGCACCGCGTCGCGCGAGACCGACAAGCTGGCGGGCGAGCTGATCAAGAAGCACCCGGAGCTGAAGCTGACGAAGGCCGTCGTCTCCGAGGCGGGCGCGTCGGTCTACTCGGCGTCGGCTTTCGCTTCGCAGGAACTGCCGGGCATGGACGTCTCGCTGCGCGGCGCGGTCTCCATCGCGCGACGGCTGCAGGACCCGCTGGCGGAGCTGGTGAAGATCGACCCGAAGTCGATCGGCGTCGGGCAGTACCAGCACGACCTGTCGGAGATCTCGCTGTCGCGTTCACTCGACGCGGTGGTCGAAGACTGTGTGAACGCCGTCGGTGTGGACGTCAACACCGCGTCCGCGCCGCTGCTGACCCGCGTCTCGGGCATCACGACGACGCTGGCGGAGAACATCGTCGCGCACCGCGACGAGAACGGTCCGTTCAAGACGCGGAGCGGGCTCAAGGAGGTCGCGCGGCTCGGCCCCAAGGCGTTCGAGCAGTGCGCGGGCTTCCTCCGGATCCCGGACGGCGACGACCCGCTCGACTCGTCCTCGGTGCACCCGGAGGCCTACCCGGTGGTGCGGCGGATCCTGTCCTCGACCGGCACGGACATCCGCTCGCTGATCGGCAACTCGCGGACCCTGCAGGCGCTGAAGCCCACGGAGTTCGTCGACGACACCTTCGGTCTCCCGACGGTGACCGACATCCTCGCCGAACTCGAAAAGCCGGGCCGCGACCCGCGTCCGGCGTTCAAGACCGCGACCTTCGCCGACGGCGTCGAGAAGATCGGTGACCTCAAGCCGGGGATGCGCCTGGAAGGCGTCGTAACGAACGTGGCCGCGTTCGGCGCGTTCATCGACGTCGGCGTGCACCAGGACGGGCTCGCGCACGTGTCGGCGCTGTCGAAGAACTTCGTCAAGGACCCGCGTGAGGTCGTCAAGCCCGGCGACATCGTCAAGGTGAAGGTCCTGGAGGTCGACGTGCCGCGCAAGCGGATCTCGCTGACCCTGCGGCTGGACGACGAGCCCGGCAAGCCCGCTCGTGAGCAGGGCGGTGGCGGTCGTGACCGTGGCCAGGGCGGCGGTCAGCGTCAAGGCGGTCAGCGCGGCGGCCAGGGCGGTCGTGGTGGCGGCCGGGACCGCGGCGGCAACTCCGGTGGCGGCGGCGCCATGGCGGACGCGCTCCGGAAGGCAGGCTTCGGCAAGTAAGGCTGCTGAAGGGCGCTTTCCCCACATGCGATGCGGGGAAAGCGCCCTTCACCGCGTCAGATGCGGGGAAAGCGCCCTTCAGCTCACGGGTTCATGGCGTAGGCACCCGAGAGATCCCGCACCAGCGACCACACGTGGTCGAAGCGAGCCGCGTCCACGACCGGCTTCCGGATCGAAGCCAGCGCGAGCGCCTGCTGCGCGTCGGTCGAGGACGCCTTCCCGTGCAGATCGATCGCGGTGACGCTGAAGTCCTGCACCAGGATGGCGAAGATCTGGTCGACGACCTCGGTCTCGATCCCGGTGATCTCCGCCTGCTCCAGCACCAGCTGCCCGTACACGACCAGCGTGAACAGTTCGGTCAGCGCGAGCCCGAAGTCGATGTCCTGCTGCTGCGCCTCGTCCGGCGCGGCTTCGGTGAACAGCTTCACCAGCGCCTCGGCCTGCTCGGTGAACCGCGCGACGTTCGGGATCGCGGACGCCTTGGCGTACGCCTCACGCCAGTCGTGGAACCGCACCTTCGACAGGCCGCGCGCGGGGCCCTGACGGAACAGGAACTCGTCGTCGGCCGCGTCGGACCGGGTCGGCACCGGCTCGTAGGGCTGCGGCGCGAACAGGTACGCGGGCACGAACTTCGCGATCAGCGCGAGGTTCACCGCCACGGTGCCTTCCAGCTTCGGCAGGCCGTCGATGTCGTTCTTGGACATCGCGAGGTACGTGTCGGCCTCGAAACCCTTGGCCGCCACCACATCCGCGACCAGGCCGATGACCTTCTGCGCCTCGGTGGTCACCTTCATCTTGGTGATCGGGTTGAACAGCAGGTACCGGCGGTCGTCCGGGTTCGCGCTGCGGAAGTAGTCCACGGCACGGTCGGAGAACAGCTTCATCGCGATGAGCCGCGCGTACGCCTCGACGAATTCCCGGCGCACGTGCGGGAATTCGGTGACCTTCTTGCCGTAGAGCACCCGGTTGTGCGCGTGCGTGATCGCCTCGTACAGCGAGTGCGTCGACATCCCGATGCCGCCGAAGCACAGGTTGAACTTGCCGATGTTGACCGTGTTCAGCGCCGCGGAGAACGCGTCGGCGCCGACGTGCAGGATGTCCTCTTCGGACACTGGGTAGTCGTTGAGCTCGAACTCGGCGACGTACATCTGTGACGGGACGACGTTCTTCACCACACGGTAGTTCGGGTGCTCCGAGTCCGCGTAGAAGAACACGTACTGGTCCGGGCCCTCGACACCGTCGATGCGGCCGAACACCGACACGGTCCGCGCGCAGTTGCCGTTGCCGATGTAGTACTTCGACCCGTTCGCGCGGTAGCCGCCCTTGCCGTCCGGGGTGAGCACGAGGTCCGACGAGTAGATGTCGGCGCCGTGCTCCTTTTCGGACAGTCCGAACGCGGCGACGCCACCGGCCGCGAGCGAGTCCGCCGCGCGTTTGCGGGCGGCCTCGTTCGCGCTCTGCCACACCGGGCCCAGGCCGAGGATGGTGACCTGCCAGGGGTACCAGTAGTTCAAGCCGTAGAAGCCGAGGATTTCCGACAGGGCCGCGACCCGCGCTGTGTCCCAGCGCTTGTCGGGATTCCCGTCGGCGTTGGCGCCGGGAGTGAGGAACGTCGAAAAGAGCCCTTCCTTGCCCGCGAACTCGATGAAGTCCGCGTAGAAGGTCCGGTCGTGGTAGTCCTCGACGAGCTTGCGCTTGCCACGCTGTTCGAACCACTCGATGGTGGCACGCAGCAGGCGACGCGTCTCCGGGTCGAACTGCCGTGGGTCGTACCCACCCGGGTTCAGCAACAACGCGGTCGCCTTTTCGCTCATGGTCACTCCTGGTCAGCCGAAGTTACTACCCGGTAACCGTAGCGCCTCGCTTCGCCGTCCGGCCACCGAACTCGATCGAAGTCACCTCCCCGTGGTCGTTCCGCAGGAAACGCGCGGTGGGCTTGCGGGTGTCGGCGGCGGGGGCGATCGCGTCACCGCCCACGAAAACGGCCTCGAACGGCGGCGGCGACGGGAAGCCTTCGACGTCGGCGACCAGCTGAGCCCAGAGGGCGCCGTCCCGATCGCTGATCACGAACGTCAGGTCACCGGTCTGGTAGCGGCCGAGGTACTCGGCGAGGTCCGGCTGCGGCACCGGCGGCGGACTGGTAAGCGGAGGCAGCCCGACCACCCGCTCCAGGCACCAGTCGACGATCTTCGCCCCCAGCGCGGACCCGCCCGCGCTGTTGGTCAGCACCGTGACGGCGAAATCCTCCTCCGGCAGGGTCACGAACTCCGACAACTGCAGATTGCTCACGTTGCCGCCGTGCCGGACCAGCCGGGCGGCGCCATGGGTGGTGTGCAGCCAGCTCAGCCCGACCTCTTCGAACCGCAGCGCGGCCTTGCGCTGCGGCGCGCGCATGAGGTCGCGGGTGGCTTCGCTGAGCGGCGGCTCGCCCTCGGCCTTGCCGGTCAGGAAGAACCGGGCCCATTTCAGCTGGTCTCCCGCCGTCGACCACAGTCCGCCGCTCGCGCTGTCCGCGCGGGTCAGGCCCACGGTGTGCTCGACCGCCGCATCACCGTCGCGCAGCACGTGGCCGACGGCGTGACGGCGCGTGAGCACCTCCCACGGCAGGTAATACGACTCGGTCATGCCGAGGGGTTCGAGCAGCCGGGAGCGGACCACGTCCTCGAAGGGCTCGCCCGCGACCACCTCCACGACCCGGCCTGCCAGCTGGAATCCGGCGTTGCAGTAGGAGAACACCTCGCCGGGCGGGAAGTTCTGCGGCAGGTCGCCGAACTTCGCGATCGCGAGGGCCAGTGCGTCGTCACCCCACCCGGTGGTGAAGTCGACGTCGCCGAGAAAACCGGCGGAATGCGTGAGCAGATGACGCAGGGTCACCGTCTTGCGCGCCACCGGATCCGCCAAGGGGAGGTCGGGGAGGTACTCGACGACCGGCCGGTCCAGGTCCAGAACGCCGTCTTCGACCAGGGCCAGCACGGCGGCCGCGGCGAAGGTCTTGCTGGTGGAGCCGATCATGAACAACGTGCCGGGATCGACAGGGAGCCCGGTGTCCACACTGGACACACCGGTGGCGAACACCGACTCCTCGCCCCGGTACGTCACCCCCACCACCGCTCCGGGAACGCTCGCGCGCCGCGCCTCCTCGTCGAGCACCCCTTGCAGATCCTGAACGTTCGACACCCTTGTCCCCTTTCGTCCGGTCAGGTCAGCGTTTCACCGCGACGCCGCATCCGGCTCGTCCGAACCGACGAACATCGGCGGACCGGTGCGGGCGATATCACGTAGCCCGGGAGATCACGGCCGAGGTACACTGATCCTGCGGTCCGCTCAGTTCTGCCTCGGGCCGCGTTTCGTTGTCGAAGACCACGCGCCGCGGCCCCCCGAGGTCTGCGCCGGGCAGGACAACCGTTCCTATCCTTACGGAGATACCAGGGCGCCCGTGCGCCCACACGCTTATGAGCACACCTACTTTCACCGAACTCGGCCTGCCCAAGACCCTCGTGGACTCGCTCGCCGAACAGGGCGTCACCAGCCCGTTCCCCATCCAGGCCGCCACGCTGCCGCATTCGCTGGCAGGCCGGGACGTCCTCGGCCGCGGCCGCACCGGCTCCGGCAAGACCTACGGCTTCGTGCTGCCCGTCCTCGCCCGGCTCGCCGAAGGCCCGACCCGTCGCCGCCCCGGCCGCCCGCGCGCGCTGGTCCTGGCGCCGACGCGCGAACTGGCGACCCAGATCGAGGCGTCGTTCCTGCCGCTGGCCAAACCGCTCGGCCTCAAGGTCACCACGATCTTCGGCGGCGTCAGCCCCAACCCGCAGATCACCCGGCTGCGTGACGGCGTCGACATCGTCGTCGCGTGCCCCGGCAGGCTCGCCGACCACATGCGTTCGGGCGAGGTGAAGCTCGACAACATCGAGATCACCGTGCTGGACGAGGCCGACCACATGGCCGACCTCGGCTTCCTGCCCGACGTCCGGCGCATCATGGCCGAGACCCCGGAGCGCGGGCAGCGGCTGCTGTTCTCCGCGACCCTCGACGCGGGCGTCGACGTGCTGGTCAAGCGCTTCATGCACGACCCGGTCACGCACAGCGTCGACTCGGCCCAGTCGCCGGTCTCGACCATGAAGCACCACGTGCTGCACCTGGAGGAGACCCACCGGCTGGCGGTGCTGATCGACCTCACCGCGGCGCCGGGCCGCACGCTGGTGTTCACCCGCACGAAGCACCGCGCCAAGCAGCTGACGCGCAAGCTCATGGCCTCCGGCGTGCCGGCGGTCGAACTGCACGGCAACCTCGGGCAGACCGCGCGCACGCGCAACCTGGAGGCGTTCTCCTCCGGCGCGGCGAAGACGCTGGTCGCGACCGACATCGCCGCCCGCGGTATCCACGTCGACGACGTCACGCTGGTCATCCACGCGGACCCGCCCGTCGAGCACAAGGCGTACCTGCACCGCTCCGGCCGGACGGCGCGGGCCGGTGCGTCCGGCACCGTCGTCACGCTGATGACCGACGCGCAGGTCGGCGACGTCCGCGACCTCACCCGCAAGGCCGGGATCAAACCCACCACGACGCAGCTCGGCCCCGGCCACCCGCTGCTGTCGGAGCTGGCGCCCGGTGAGCGTTCGTTCACCGCTTCGCCGCGACGGCCGATCGTGGACACGCGGCCGAAGCGCGTCAGCGCCAGCGGTGAAGCCATCCCGGGCAAGGGCGACGACGAAGACCGTCCGGCGAGCGGTGGACGTGGCGGCCGCGGTGGACGTGGCCGAGGCCCCTCCGCCGGTGGCCGTGGCGCTTCCGGTGGCCGTCGCGGCAGCTCTTCCGACGGGCGTTCGCGGCAGCCTCGCACCGAGGGCGACCGCCGCGGCGCTCCCGCAGGCCAAGGCCGTCGCGCGGCCGACAGCACCGGACGTCGCGAAGGCGCGCCCAAGGGCGGCGGCCAGGCCCGGCGCGGTTCCGCCGCCGAGTCGCAGCCGCGCCGCGGCTCCGGCGCCGCGAAGTCCCAGTCCTCGCGGAACCAGTCCGGCGGTGCTCCGGCCCGTCGCGGCGGTGCCGCCGCGTTCTCTTCGGGGACCCGCGCCGGCTCGCGCCGCTCGCGCTAGCGCTCCGCGGCCTCCGTCACGCGAGTTACGCCTCTGATCACGCGAGTTACGGCTTCAATCACGCGAGTTACGCCTGCGATCACGCGTGATCCGGCGGCCGGCTCGCGTGATCAGACGGACGACACGTGAGTTGGCCATCTGATCACGCGAGTCGTCCGCCTGATCACACGAGTTGGCCATCTGATCACACGTGTCGTCCGGCGAGACACGCGTGATGGGAGGCGCAACTCGCGTGATTGGGGGCGTAACTCACGTGATCACAGGCGCAACTCACGTGACGGAACGCGGAACTCGCGTGACTGGAGGCGGATCACGCGTGGCGGGCGGCGGCGCGGGCTTCGGCGGCCGCGCGACGCTCTTCAAAGCGCGAAGCCTGGGTGTCGAGGGCCTTCAGGAACTGGTCGAGTTCGTCCCGCGCTTTCTCCCCCACCTCGCCGAGCCCTTCGAGCTCGAAGATCTTCCACTGCCGCAGCAGCGGCCAGATCACCTCGTCGTGGTGGATGCGCAGGTCGTAGATACCCGCCTTCGCGATCAGCGCGGCCTTCCGCACGAAGCTCGGGATCACCGCGCCCGGCATCTGGAACTGGACGACCTCGTCGGTGATGGCGCGCATCATCGCGTCGGGTGAAAGCTCCAGCGACGCCTGCACCAGGTTCCGGTAGAAGAGCATGTGCAGGTTCTCGTCCATCGCCACCCGCGCGAGCAGCTTCTCGCACAGGGGATCCTGCGTGTACTTCCCGGTGTTGCGGTGCGAAATCCGCGTCGCGAGCTCCTGGAAGGACACGTACGCGAAGACGTTCAGCAGCTCCTTGTCGCCGCTGTCGTACCCGGCCTCCATGGTCTGCATCCGGGACCGCTCGAGCTCGACCGGGTCCACCGCGCGCGTCACCAGCAGGTAGTCACGGATGCAGATCCCGTGGCGGCCCTCTTCGGCGGTCCAGCGATGCACCCACGTGCCCCACGCGCCGTCGCGGCCGAAAGCGCGCTCGATCTCACGGTGGTAGCTCGGCAGGTTGTCCTCGGTGAGGAGGTTGACCTCCAACGACGTCCGCGCGATCGGCGAGACCCGCGACTGCTCGGGATCCCACGCCTCACCGCCGAGATCGGCGAAGTTACGGCCCTCGTCCCAGGGCACGTACTCGTGCGGCATCCATTCCTTGGCGACCGAGAGATGCCGATTGAGATTCTCCTCCACCGTCCCCTCGAGCTCGAGCATCAGCCGGGTGGTTTCGGGGACCGCCATGCGTTTCGTCCTTCCAGGGTACGGAAAACGCCTACCTACGACACCGTAACTTACGGTGTCGTAGGTTTGCCACCTCCGGAAGGTGAACGCTAAAGCGAGGCCGCCAGCTTCGGCACCAGCTGCTCGATCGCGTACGGGATGCTCAGCGCGGTGTTGAACGAGATCGCCGCCCCGACCGGCGGGTTCTCGTAGGTGATGAACAGATCCCGCTTCTCCGCCGACACCTTCAGCTTTCGGTACACCGGACCGGCCCGGATCCTGGCCTCCGCGCCGAGATCGGAGTTCGGCCACACCAGGCGATCCGCGTCGAACAGATCGAACCGTTCCGACGAGACCTCGGTCATGAAGATCATCTTCGGGTCGGTCGTGGTGAACGCGGAGAACTTGCCGGCCTCGAAGGTGTCGGCGACGACCATCGACAGCTTCGCGAACCCGGGATGTCCGGCCCGCGCCTGCGCGAACCGCCGGTCGATCCCGGCGATCAGGTCTTCGGCCTTCTGCGGGAGCCCCAGCGCGCGGCCCACCATCCGGGTCGTCTCCTGCCACGGCGCCGCGTAGTCCTCGAACTTCGGGGCCGCGCGACGACCGGAGCGAGCTGCGACAGCTTGTCGTACTGCTCCTTCTTCATCCCGCTGTACTGGGCGAGGATCAGGTCCGGCTTCAGCGCGGCGATCTTCTCGAAGTTGTAGTCGTCCCGTTCGCCGACGATCTCCGGCTGTTCGTCACCCCAGCGGGCCTGGGTCCACGGCCATTTCCCGTACGGCCGCTCCTTGAACCGGTCGACGGCGCCGACCGGCCGGATCCCGAGCGCCAGCACGGCGTCGTGGTCGGACAGGCCGAGCGTGATCTAAAGGGACGCGGTGAGACCACGGGCACGCAGGACCGACCGTTCCAGCGGACGGAACACCACCAGCTCGATACCGACCCCGACCAGCAGGATCAGGAAGATGGCCGACATCACGGCCTCCATGCTGTTGAACGACGAGCCTTCGTGCAGGTACGCGCCGAGTCCCTTGCCGAGCGCCGGCGACAGCGCGATCAGCTCGGCGGCCATCAGCGAACGCCACGAGAACGCCCAGCCCTGTTTGAGCCCGGCGAGAAATCCGGGCAGCGCGGCGGGCAGCAGGATGTGCCGCGCGGACGACAGCCTGCTCGCGCCCATCACCTGACCCACGCGCGGCAGGATCGGCGGGATCTGGTCGATACCGGAGACCAGGCCGTTGGCGATCGATGGAACCGAACCCAGCAGGACCACGAAGTAGATCGACGCGTCGTTCAGCCCGAACCACAGGATCGCCGCGGGCACCCAGGCCACCGACGGAAGACTCTGCAGCCCGGTCAGGAACGGTCCGACGGCGGCCCGGACGACCCGGACCTTCGCCACCAGCAGCCCGAGAGGGGTCCCGATGACCACACCGATCAAGAAGCCCAGCGCGGCGCGGTGCACCGACGTCCACACGAACTCGAAGATCTCACCGTCGACGGTGATGCCGACGAGTTCGTGCCACACCGCGAGCGGCGCGGGCAGCATCGCCTCCGGCCAGAACGCGGCGGCCCACAGTGCCTGCCACAGCGCGACCACCAGGATCAGGAAGACCACCGGCGGCACGAAACCGCGCAGGAATCGCTTTCCCCGGCTTTCCCGGCGCTCCCCGGTGGGGGTGTCGAGTGAGTCGAGCCCCGCGCCGACGGCCTCGTCGGCGTCTTCCGCCGCGGTTTCGGGGCGGTCAAGCCGCGGCATGGGTACTGATCACCTCCCGGAGGTGACCGGTGATCTCCAGCGTCAGCTCCTCGGCGTCGGAGGCCTGGACGTCGCGCCATTCCCGCACGACCCGGCCCGGCCGCGACGAAAGCAGCACGACCCGCTGGCCGAGCCGGACGGCCTCGCGGACGTCGTGGGTCACGAACAGCACCGACGTGCCGGTGCTGCGGTAGACGCGCAGCAACTCACCCTGCAGGACGTCGCGCGTGATGGCGTCGAGCGCGGCGAACGGCTCGTCCATCAGCAGCAGCGACTGCTCCGGGTCACCGCCGACGCGCAGGGTGGCGGCCAGCGCCCTGGCGAGCGCGACGCGCTGCCGCATCCCGCCGGACAGCTCGTGCGGCCGCTTGTCGCCCGCGCCGCCGAGGCGGACGAGTTCAAGCAGTTCGGCCGCCTTCTCGCGGCGCTCGGCCCGGCCGAACCCGGCGAGGCGCAGCGGCAGTTCGACGTTGCGGGCCGCGGTCAGCCACGGCATCAGCGCGGCCTCCTGGAACATGACCGCCGGCCGGGAGGTCTCGAGCGTGATCGAGCCGGACGTCGGCCGGTCGAGGCCGGCGACCAGGTTCAGCAGGGTGCTCTTGCCGCAGCCGGAGGCGCCGAGAAGACAGACGAACTCGCCGGGCGCGACCGTCAGGTCCATCCCGTCGAGGGCCACGACGGCACGGCCGGTCGGCCCGAAGGCCTTCCGAACCCCGTCGAGGCGCACGGCGACACCGGTGGACAGGCCGGGCTCCAAGGTGGTCGTCATCGCTGATCCCCTCCGGTCACTTCGTCAGCCCTGGCGCGTTCACGCCGGGCTTGCCCTGCTCCTTGAGCACGGCGTTGAGCGGGCCGAAATCGGCGAACCCCTTGAGGTCCACCGCGGACTTCACCACGCCCGCGGTCACCGAGTCCTGCGCGAGCTGGCTGAAAGTCGACGCCACCGGGTCGATGCCGAGTTCGATACCGGAGAACGCGCGATCGAGCACGGCCTCGCTCAGGGTGCTGCCCGCGAGCGCCTTGAGTTCACCGTTGACGACCTTCTTCGCCTCGGCGGGGTTGGTCTTCGCCCACTCGATGGCGGCGAGTTCACCCTTGAGGATGGCGGTGACGGTCTCCGGGTGCTGCTGCAGGAACTCGCTGCGGACGATCACGACCGTGGTCGGGAACTTGCCTTCCGGCCACAGCGTCTTCTCGTCCAGCAGGACCTTCGCGCCCGCGTCGAGCACGAGCCGGGAGGACCAGGGCTCCGGCAGCCAGCCGCCGTCGAGCTCGCCCTTCTTGAAGGCGTCGAACGTCTTCGGGTTGTCGAGGTTCGTGACCTTGACGTCGGGCAGCTTCTTCTCGGCGACGAACTTCTTGAGCGCGACGTCCTGGGTGTTCGCCAGCGACGGCGTCGCGATGTTCCTTCCGGCGAGCTGCTCCTGCGCGGTGATCTCCGGCTTCACCACCAGCTGGGCGCCGCCGGTGACCGCGCCGGAGACCAGCTGGATGGCGCCCTTGGACTTGGTGAAGGCGTTGATGGCGGGGCCGGAGCCGATGAACGCGATGTCGAGCGAGTTGCCGAGCAGCGCGTTGACCTCTTCGGGTCCGGCGTTGAACGTCTGGGTGGTGAGCTTCGTCGAGCCGAGTTCCTTGGCGAAGAAGCCGTTCTTGGCCCCGATCAGCGCGGGCGCGTGCGTCACGTTCGGGAAGTACCCGACGCGCACCTCGGCCGCCGCACCCTGGCTCTTCTGCTCCACCGCGGTGCCCCGATCGGCGCGCGAACACCCGGCGATCCCGCTGGCCAAGGTCAAGGCGGCGAGGACCGCGGCCGGCAAGCGGGTTCTGTGGTGGGTGCGCACGGAAGGTGGCCTTTCGGGGGTATGACTCGGCTCGGGTGGTGGCGCGAGAGTCGCATGTTCACCCACGTGCCTGCATCGCCATCCGAATGACGGGAAAGATGCCGAGAATCCTTGACACCAGGCGGAACTCCTGTTCCACATTTCAGGACCGGTGTAACGGACCGGGCCGAACGGGCGAATCACGCTTAGTGGTGACGCACCCTCGTACCGTCGCGATGGCGGGCGTGCTGACCGCCGGGATCGGAATGGGCGTCGTCGCGTCGACGCTCAAGATCGCCGACGGCACGCACACCGTGCTCGACACCACCCTGTCCACGACGACGGGGTTCCTCTTCCTCCTCGCCGGCGCCATCGCGCACGTGCGCCGCGCCTCGAACCCCATCGGCCTGCTCATCGCGCTGGCCGGGCTCGCGTTGTTCACCGAGGACCTGCAATTCGCCGACCAGCCGCTGGTGCACACGGCCGGGCTGGCGCTGTCGGCCGCGTCCAGCCCGGTGATCGCGCATCTCGTGCTCGCCTTCCCGAACGGGCGACTCCGGTCACGCACCGAACGGGCGCTCGCCTTCTCCGCGTACGCCGTGGTCTTCGGGTCGGCCGTCCTCGGCCTGCTGGTCAACGACGATCCGCAGAACCTCGCCGCCGTCGCCGCCTCGCCGGAGGCCGAACAGCTGGTCAAACGGCTGCTGGAACTGGTCGGCGCGCTGATCGGTGGCGGGGTCGTGGTGGTGCTGCTGTATCGCTGGCTCACCGGGCGGATTCCGCAGCGGCGGCTGCTCTCCCCCGTCCTCGCGATCGCCGTCGTCGGCGCGGTGAGCACCACGGTCGGCAGCGCGCTCGGCTCCGGGCACCCGCTCGCCGAACCCCTGCTGGACGTCTACCGGATCTCGTTCTGCCTGTGGCCGCTGACGTTCCTGATCGGGGTGCTGCGGGCGCGGGTCGGCAACGCGGAGATGATCCGGCTTCTGCTGGAACGCGACGGCACCGGGCTGGCCGCGCTGGTGCAGGACGACGAAGTGTGGAAGGACAGCCGGTCGATCGACGCGCTCAACGCGGCCGCCGGGCTGGTGCTGGACAACCAGCGGCTCGCCGCCGAACTGGAGGAGCGCCTCGTCGAGGTCCAGGCGTCGCGCGCCCGCATCGTGGCCGCCGCCGACGACGAACGGCGGCGGGTCGAGCGGGATCTGCACGACGGCGCGCAGCAACGCCTGGTGAGCGTCGTCCTGCTGCTGCGGATGGCGGAGCGCCGGCTCGCGAGTGAACTCACGCCCGCCGTCGCGACGCTGCTGAGGAGCACCATCGACGAACTGCAGGCCACGGTCACCGAACTGCGCGAACTCGCGCGCGGGCTCCGGCCCGCGATCCTCACCGAGGCCGGGCTGATCCCCGCGGTCCGGTCGCTGCTGGACCGGGTCCCGCTCGCCGTCGACCTCGCGGGCGCGGACGTGCCGCGGCTCAGCGGCGCCGTCGAGGCGACGGCGTATTTCGTCGTCTCGGAGGCGGTCACCAATGCCTTGAAACACGCGCGGGCGGGGGAAGTCCGCGTGTGCATCCGCGTGGAGGACGACGGCCTGCGGGTGGACGTCCACGACGACGGCACCGGCACGGCCGACCTCGGCGGCGGCTCCGGACTGCACGGCCTCCGTGACCGGGTCCGCGCGCTCGGCGGCGAACTGACCGTCTCGAGCGACCCCGGCTCGGGCACCACGGTTTCGGCCGTCATCCCCTTGGACGGCTGACGCGTGTTCTCCGCCGGATCACGCGTGATTGAGGCCGTAACTCGCGTGATTGAAGCCGGAACTCGGTGTTCGCTCTCCAATCACGCGAGTTCCGCCTTCAATCACGCGAATGTCGCGTTTCGCCAGGGTCAGGCCAGCCCTCGGATGGCGCGCGCGGGCGGACGCGTCCCCTGGATGGACGCGATCATCTCCAGCACCTGACGGGTACGCCGCACCTCGTGCACCCGGAACACCTTGGCCCCCTCGGCCACCGCCCAGGCCGTCGCGGCTAGGGTGCCGTCGACCCGCTCCGCGAGTTCCACGCCGAGCGTCTCACCGACGAAGTCCTTATTGGACAGTGCCATCAGCACCGGCCAGCCGGTGTCGGCCAGTTCCCGCGCGTGCCGCAGCAGCGCCAGGCTGTGCCACGTGTTCTTGCCGAAGTCGTGCGTCGGATCGATCAGCACCCCTTCACGCGGGACACCGAGGGCGACGACGGCTTCGGCGTGCGCCGTGGTCTCCGCGACGACGTCCGCGACGATATCCGGGTAGCGCACCCGGAACGGGCGGGTCCGCGGGACGGCGTTCCCGGTGTGCGAGCAGACGTAGCCGGTGCCGAACTCGGCGGCGACCTCGGCCAGTTTCGGATCGGCTCCCGCCCACGTGTCGTTGATCAGGTCCGCGCCAGCCTCCGCCGCGCGCCTGCCCACCTCGTGGCGCCACGTGTCGACGCTGATCACCAGGCCGGGGTGCAGTTCGCGGATCCGCTCGACGAACGGGACCACCCGTCGGATCTCTTCCTCGACGTCGACCTCCGCGCCGGGGCCCGCCTTGACCCCGCCGATGTCGACGATGTCCGCGCCGTCGGCCACCGCCCCGGCGACGGCGGCCAGCGCGTCCGGATCCGAGAAGGTCGCCCCCTTGTCGTAGAAGGAGTCGGGGGTGCGGTTGACGATCGCCATGACCAGGGCGCGGTCCCGGGCGACGCGGCGCCCGCGGAAGGTCAGCTCGTTCACGCACCGATCGTAGGCGAGCCGGCGGCTTCGCCGGAGAGTGCCGCCCAGCGGGAAGAGATCGGATCTCTCTTGACTCGCCGATGAGCACACGGGTAGACGTTGTCCCACAAGGAAATTCCGCCCGGCGACCCGTTTCCCGACGTAGGAAAGGGCCTCGAATGTCCTCAGCTCCTCTTCGCGCGGCACGGCTTTCCCGGCGCACGCTCCTGGCGGGAACCGCGGGTGCCGTCGGCGCGCTCGCCCTGCCCGGCGTGGCGTCGGCGGCTCCGGTGGATTGGTCGCGCGCCGTCGTCGACTCGACGATGAAGCGCCACACCCCGGCCACCCTCGGCGGCTGGAGCTACACCCGCGGCCTCTACCTCTACGGCCAGTATCTGGTGTACCGGCGCACCGGCGAGAAGTCCTACCTCGACTTCATCCTCGCCTGGTACGACCGGTTCGTCACCGAGAGCGGGATCTCCAACAAGTTCACCAACCTCGACGCGATGCGCTCCGGGCAGATGTTCCCCTTGCTGTACACCGAAACCGGGCAGGCGAAGTACAAGACCGCGGCGGACCAGTTGCGCGCCCGGTTCCCGTCCTATCCCCGGACGTCCGACGGCGGGATGTTCCACGCCACGAGCAGGGTCGGGCAGCTGTGGGCGGACGGCGTGTACATGGCGCAGCCGTTCCTCGCCCTGTACGGCAAGACCTTCGGTGACACCGCCTACTGCTACGAAGAGGCCGCGAAGAACGTCAGCGTCTACTTCGACCGGCTCAAGGAGCCCGCGAAGGGCCTGCTGTACCACGCCTACGACGAAGACGGTTCGGAACCGTGGGCGTCGGGGCCCGGACGGCATTCGAAATTCCACTGGGGCCGCGCGATCGGCTGGCTCGGGATGACGGCGATCGATCTCCTCGAAATCCTCCCCCGCGACCATCCCCGACGCCGTCGGCTCGTCGACGTCGTGAAATTCCTCGCCGCGGGCTACACCCGCTGGCAGGACCGGGCTTCGGGCCGCTGGTTCCAGGTCGTCGACCGGGGCGGGGACAAGGACAACTGGCTGGAGACGTCGGCTTCGGCGATGTACACCTTCCTGCTCTCCCGCGCGGTGGAACGCGGCTACATCGGCGCCGAGTACCGGCACGTGGCCACGAAGGGCTACCGCGGGGTTTTGTCCCAGGTTTCGACCGGACCCGACGGAATGACCGATATCTCGAACATCTCGGAAGGTACGAACGTCGGCGACACGGCGTATTACTACGCACGTAAACGCAACACCAACGATTTCCACGGTCTCGGCGCGTTCCTCATCATGAATGAGCAACTCGCCCACTGAGGTCGCCGCACCGGCCGAAAGGCGCTTTCCCCGCTTCCGACCTGGGGAAAGCGCCTTTCGGTCGTTTTCGGGCCGGGTGCCGGGTATTGACCGGAGGCGCTAACATCGCGTGCTGCGACGCCCACTCCCAGGAGGGACGACCGGATGCGCGAGACGCCGCCCCCGGCTTCTTTTACCCGGCTCGAACTCGGTGACACCAGCACGATCCCGGTCGGTGTGACGGTTTCCCCGCACATTTCCCTGGTTTCGATGCTCGTCGAGGTCGTCGGCGGGTACGACCGCGGCCTGCCCGCCCCCTGGCGCCGTCAGGTGGGCTCGGCGATCCCCGAGCAGGGATACCGCGCGGCGAGCTCGCTCGCCCGCCGCGGCACCTCGGTGCAACCGGACTTCATCGTCCCGAGCAGCCCCGGCGAGGACTGTTCCGCCGCGGCCCAGGCGGAAATGCTGCGTGAGCTGACGGAAGCCGACGTCCTGAAAGGCCTGGAAGAGGTCTTCGGCGATCAAGTGCCCGCGCACTGGCGGCAGGCCGCCGACCACCCGAGACGCTGGGCCGCTTCGCTCGCGGACGCCTTCACCGCGACCAGGCTGGCGACCGAAAACCTCTGGAGCAGGGCCCGTCCCCTGCTCGACCGCGAAATCGAACGGATCGGCGTCGCGTCGGTCCGTGGCGGGACCGACGCGGTACTCGGCCTGCTGCGGCCGCATTTCCGGTTCAGCAACGGCTGTCTGCTGCTGCCCGACGCCGAGCCGGCGAAGTACACCGTCCGCGGCCGCAAACTCATCCTCGTCCCGATGCTCGCGGGCAGCCGCTCGGTGGTGTCCAACTTCGACGAAGAGGACGCCGTCTGGATCGGTTACCCGCTGCCGGGGCTCGACGGTCTCCTCGACGGTGGAAAGCCCGAACCGGCCCCCGGCGTCGACGGGCTCGACCTGGTCGTCGGCGCCCACCGGGCGAAACTGTTGCGGCACTTGGGAAAGCCCGCCCGGATGGGCGAGATCGCGAATCTGCTGTCCTGCGCCGCGAGCACCGCGACCTACCACTGCGAACAGCTCGTCTCGGCGGGGTTGATCCAGCGGCATCGCGAAGGTCAGGTGGTGCTCGTGGTGCGGACGCCCCGGGGTGACGCGCTGGTGGACCTGCTCTCCTGACCCGAGGGCGGTGGGCTGAAAGCGTCCTTCACCGCATCGGATGCGACGAAAGCGTCCTTCACCGCGTCAGACGAGGCGAAGGACGCTTTCAGCCCGCTCTAGACCCGCTGCAACCCCGGTTTCCCCGCCTCGACGACGTAGCTGCGGTCCGCGGCCAGGATCACCTTCGAGAAGTCGTACTCGCTGGTGTCCGAAACCGTCATGAAGTCCGCCCGCATCTGCGTTTGCGACGCCGTCACCCGGACGTAACCGCGCTTTCCCCGGCAGTACTTGACATGCGGGTTGTTCGACAGCCAGGTCGACGACGGATCGGTCGCGGTGTCGCTGTTGCTCGTGACCGAGGTCGTCACCAGTTCCGAACCGAAGACCGGGTCGCTGTGGTTGAAGTAGTCGCGGCGCAGATCGGCCGCCCAGTGCCGGTGGACGTCGCCGGTCAGCACGATCGGGTTCGGCACCTTGCGGTCCACGATGCCCTTCGCGATCCGGTCGCGGGAAGCCTCGTAACCCTGCCAGGAATCGGGGCTCTCGCAGGTCGCCTTGTTGCCGTCACCGTCGCGGGTGGCGAAGAAGACCTGCTGGCCGAGGAAGTCCCACTTCGCCGGATGCGTCTCCAGCGCCTTCAGCAGCCACGCCTCCTGTGCCGTGCCAAGGATGCTGCGCGACGTCGACCGCATGTCGGTGCACGACGGGCCCGCCGAGCCGGACGGGTCCGGCACCTGCGCGCTGCGGTACTGGCGGGTGTCGAGCATGTGGAACCGGGCGAGGTTCCCCCAGCCGAACTGCCGGTACAGGCGGATCGACGCGCCGCTCGGTTTCGCGGTGGACCGGATCGGCATGTTCTCGTAGAACGCCTGGAAACCGGCGGCCTTGCGCGCGTCCGTCGCCGGGCTGGTGGTGCCGTTCCAGTTGTTCATCACCTCGTGGTCGTCGAAGACCACGATCCACGGCGCCATCGCGTGCGCGTTCTGGAGGTCGGCGTCGGTCTTGTGCTGGGCGTGCCGGGCGCGGTACTGGGCGAGCGTCGTCACGTCCTCGGTGAACGCCAGCTTGCGCGGATTCCGGTCGGCCGCGGCGCGGCCGGACTTCCGCTCGTACATGTAGTCGCCGAGGAACAGCACCAGATCCGGGTTGTCGGCGAGCATGCCCTTGTACGAGTGGTACCAGCCTTCCTCCCAGTGCTGGCAGGAGGAGAAGCAGTACTTCAGCTGGTTCACCGCGGCTCCGGCGGCGGGCGCGGTGCGCGTCCGGCCGACGGGCGAGATATGACCGCTGGTCTTGAACCGGTAGAAGTATTCCCGTCCCGGCTGGAGGCCGACCGGTTCGATGTGGACGCTGTGCCCGGAGGCGCGGGCCGCGGTCACGGCGCCCTTCTGCACGACCGAGGAGAACGCCTGGTCGGTGGCGATTTCCCAGTCCACTGTGTACGAAGCGTCCGGCATGCCGCCGAAGCCGTCCGGGTTCAGCGGGGCGGGAGCGAGCCGCGTCCACAGCACGACACTGTCCGGCAACGGGTCACCCGAAGCGACACCGAGCTGGAACGGGTCGTGGATGGCGGGCGCCGCCGCCAGTGTTCTCGCGTTCGCCCACGAAGGCACGGACGACGAGAACGCCGCCGCCGAAACCGCCGCGGCCCCACCGAGGAGTACCGCACGCCGATTCACCTGGCCCATGAAAATTCAACCTTTCGAAGTGGGGAAAGAACGGGGAGGGATTTCACGCGGCGTAATCGGTGATGCCGCCACTACAGGCCTCGAGCGTCGGATTCGCGGCGGCGTCGGCGACGCAGACCTTGTAATAGACCCACGATCCCTTCGCGACCGGCACGGCCTTGTCGACATGGGTGCCGTTCCCGCCGGAAGCCCAGACGTAGAACGGGCCGGCGCCGCCCTTCAGCCAGTACGCGACCACGGCGGACTTGCCGTCGGCGTTCCTGTCGTAGACGAGGAAATGCGCGTCCGACGAACGGAACTGGCCCTCGCCCGCGCAGACGCCGGTGGAGCATTCGGCGCTGCCGGAACCGACTCCGCAGTCGGGGGCGATCCGCTGGTCGGAGCCGGTGTAGACGTAGGCGTCCGAGATGTAGCCACCCAGCGCGGGGACGTAGTCCCACAACGTCGTGGTGCCCAGCGGACCGGTGACCGAGGTCCCGGTCGTCTGGCAGTCGATGGTCACCGTGGCGCCGTTGGCCACCGTGCGCACCGCGGTCGAGGAGGTGCTCGGGGCGCGGCGGACGTTCAGCGGATCACCCGCCGTCTTCACGGTCCCGGTGGCCGCGGCCAGTGCGGGAGTGGCTCCGGCGAGGCCGAAGGCGCCCGCCGTCACCAGCACGAGAAAGAAACCGGCGAGCCGCCGGACACTTGAACGCTTCATGGCTTCAGGGTCGACCGGCGTCGTACACATCACGTACAAACGCCGGCGGGCTGTCTGCACATGCATGCGAATGGATCTAGCCAACCATGGCGGGACGGCAATATTATCGGCGGATATGGGGCTCCTGCCGTATTGGCGGTTTAGGTGACTATTCTCGGGTTTCGCGTTCTCGGTCCGCTCGAAGTGGCGGTGGACGGGCAGGTGGTGCCACTCGGCGGCCCCAAACCCCGGCTGCTGCTGGCCGCTCTCCTGCTCCAGCCCAACGTCGTCGTCTCCACCGAACTGCTGATCGAGGTCCTGTGGCCTTCGTCCGCGCCCAGGTCGGCGGCGGCGAACATCCGTACCTACGTCCACTCACTCCGCAAACGCCTCGCCGACCACGACCCCGAACTCGGCGAGCGCATCGGAAGCCGGGCCTCCGGATACATCCTCAAAGCCGGCCCCGAGGAGATCGACCACATCCGCTTCGGCGAATTGGCCGCCCGCGCGCAGGACGCGCTCGGCCACGGGGAAGCCGAATCCGCGCTGGGCCTGCTGGACCAGGCCGAAGCGCTGTGGCGCGGCGAGGTACTCGAAGGTCTCCCCCACGACCACGGCTGGGGCGCGACCGTCGCCAGGCTGACGGAATTGCGGCTCGCGGTCCAGGAACAGCGCCTGCGGGCGAGGATCGAACTAGGCCGGACCGCCGAGGCCGTCGCCGAGCTGCGCGGACTGGTCACCGAACATCCGCTGCGCGAGGAGCTCTGGCAGCAGCTGATCGTGGCGCTGCGGGCCGACGGCCGCACGGCCGACGCGATCGAGGCCTACGAAACGGCCGAGAAGGTACTGGCCGACGAGCTCGGCACCGAGCCGGGGCCGCGGCTGCGGGAACTGCGGGCATCCCTGGTTCTCACGCCGTCCGCGACCCAGGACGCGGTGACCGCCGCCCTCACCGTGCCGGTGACGCCGGTCTGCCAGCTACCGCTGGACCTGCCGGACTTCACCGGCCGCGACGAGGTGGTCAGCGCACTCGTCCGCCTCTTCCACGACCGCCGGGAACAGGGAAAACCGGCGATCGCGGTGCTGTCCGGGGCGCCGGGGATCGGCAAGTCCTCCGTCGCGATCCGGGTGGCGCACGCGGTCCGTGACGACTTCCCGGACGGTCAGCTGCACGTCGACCTCGCCGGGACGTCGTCCTCGCCCCGCCCACCGATGTCCGTCCTCGCCGAGTTGCTCCGCGCCCTGGGCGTCCCCGACGCGGGACTGCCGCGTGATCTTCCGGAGCGCGCGGCGTTGCTGCGTTCCCGGCTCGCGACCCTGCGGATGTGCGTCGTCCTCGACGACGCCGGCAGCGCGGCGCAGGTCCGCCCGCTGCTGCCCGGCGCGGGTTCCTGCGCGGTGCTGATCACCAGCCGGGTCCGGATGCCGGATCTGGCCGGGGCCACCCCGGTCGACGTCGACCTGCTGCCCGAAGCCGAGGCCGCGAAGCTGCTCGAAGGCATCGTCGGCACCGAAAGGGTCGCCGCGGAGCCGGAGTGCGCGACCGCGATCCTGCGCCACTGCGGATATCTGCCGCTGGCGATCCGGGTCGCCGGGGCGAAGCTGACCCACCGGCCGGGCTGGACGTTGCGCGTGCTGGCCGACCGGCTGCGGGACGAAAGACGAAGATTGGACGAACTCCGCGTCGGCGATCTCGCCGTGCGGGCCAGTGTCACGCTCAGCTACGACCTTCTGCCGATGTCGGCGGCGACCGCGTTCCGCGGCCTCGGCGGGCTCGGCTCGGTCCAGTTCCCCGGCTGGGTGGTCGCGGCCCTGCTCGGTCGCAGGCACGGCGAGGACGTCCTCGATGTGCTGGTGGACGCTCATCTGGTCGAGCTCAGCGGCTCGGACGCCACCGGCGAGCCCCGCTACCGCCTGCATGACCTGTTGCGGTGTTACGCCCTCGAACTGCGGGCGCAGGACGTCCCGACGAAGGCACGTGACGCCACGAAACGGGTGCTGGAGGGCTATCTCGCGCTCGCGGTCGAAGCCGCGGACCGGATGCCGATCCATTTCTTCGGGCTCTACCGGGACGACACGGCCGTCCAGCCCGCGCTCCCGCCGGGCACCGCGCGGCTGATCGAGGATCCGGCCGCGTGGTTCGCCGCCGAGCGGCACACCTGCGTCGCCGCCGTCTCGCTCGCCGCCGACCTGGGTTTCGACTCGCTGGCCTGGCGTCTCGCCGCCGCGCTGGCGCCGTACTTCGACCAGCGCGGTCACCAGGACGACTGGATGCACACGCACGCCGTCGCGCTGGCCGCCGCCCGCCGGTCCGGCGAGGTCCGCGGCGAGGCGATCATCCAGCGCAACCTGGGGCAGATCCAGCTGTACCAGGACAGTTACGCCGAGGCCCTGGTCGCGTTCGAGCAGTCGCAGCTGCTGTTCGACAAGATCGGCGACGCGCGGGGCGCGGCGATCGCGCTGGCCGGGCTCGGCACCGTGCTGCGGATCAAGGGCGAAGACACCGTCGCGCTGGAGCACTGTCACGCGGCGCTCGACCAGTTCTCGGCGGCAGGCGATCCGCACGGCGAGGCCGTCGCGCGGATCGCGATCGGCGCGGTGTGGCTGGCGCGGCGCCGGTACGCCGACGCGGAACGCTGGTTCACCGAGGCGCTCGACCAATCGGCCCGGATGGGCGATCGGCACCGCGAGGCGCACGCGTTGAAACGGCTCGCCATGCTGCGCCAGCACCAGGGCGACCTCGCGGGCGCGCGGGAGTGGGTCGACCGTGCCATCGCGATCTTCAACGAACTCGGCGACGACCACTGCGTCGGCTACGCGAACCAGAACCTCGGCGAGCTGTATCTGCACAGCGGCGACCTTGCCCACGCACAACTGCTGCTGGTCAATTCGCTGAGTGTGCACCGGCGCAACGGGGACCGCCGGTCCGAGGCCGAGGTGTCCCAGCTGCTCGGGGAACTGCACGAGGCGCTGAGCCAGCCCGAGCGGTCGCGGACGTATTCGGAGCGCGCGCTGGCGTTGTGGCGGGAACTTTCCGCACGGCCACAGGAATCCGCGCTCGCTTCGCGCCTGCAGGAATCGGCCGAAGCCTCCTACGACGATTCCGCGAGCGCCTGATCGCCGGGGGGTTCACCCTCCGCAACAGGTGCCGAATCGCGTTTGTATCGATCGTGTACACGCCCCGGCGAAGCTCCCTTCGTAGCAACCGAGAGTGCTCGAAGGGAGACCGGAATGGTCCGGACCGTTAAGGCCCGCCGGGTGATGGCGGCCGTGCTGGCCGTGGGGGCGGTCACCGCCTTGGCCGCCAGCCCCGCGAACGCGGCGCCCGAAGGAAGCTGGCGAGCCGACCTGTCCACTGTGGACGGTGACGACGTCAACGTCCGCAGCGACGGCGGCGTGCTCAGCCTGGAAAACGCCGCCTGGCACAGAAAGCCCGACTCCGTCGGCAGCCAGGGTTACCTGCTGCTCGCCGAGCAGAAGCTCGGAAAGCCGGTGAACCGCGTCACCGCCCAGGTGACCGCCGACGCGCCGAAGGGCACCGAGGTCGAGGTCGACGTCCGAGGCAAACTCAACTCCCAGGACTGGACGGAGTGGACCCCCACCGAGGGCGGCGCCGCCCAGCTGTCCGCCTCCGTCTCCACGGTCCAGGTCCGCATCGGACTGCGCACGGTGACCGACGGTGTGACCGCGAAGGTCAGCGACGTCACCCTTCAGGGTGAGCTCGGCCCGCAGGTCAACGCGATCGGCGCGGCCGCGGCGGCGCTGACGTACCGGGTCTACGGCACCCGCGAGGGCCTCGTCGGCGGCACCACCGCCAACGGCCACGTGATCAAGTCCCGCGACCACTTCGTCGCCCTCCCCTCGGGCCGCGGCCTGGCACCGAAGAACACCGGCAACTACACCGTCCGGGTCTGCCGCACCGACAACAGCCGCTGCGAGTACGCGCCGGTGTGGGACGTCGGCCCGTGGAACACCAAGGACGACTACTGGAACCCGTCGGCCACCCGCCAGATGTGGAAGAACCTGCCGCAGGGCAAGCCCGAGGCGCAGGCCGCGTACCAGGACGGCTACAACGGCGGCAAGGACGAGTTCGGCCGCAGGGTCGCCAATCCGGCGGGCATCGACCTCGCGGACGGCACCTTCTGGGACGGCCTGAAGATGACGGACAACGGCTGGGTCAACGTCTCCTACCTGTGGACCGGCTCGGGTCCGACCGGCGTCATCACCACCGCGGGCGACCCGATGAACGTCCGGGCTTCGGCGAGCACCACCGCGGCGATCAAGGGCCTCGCGGCGAACTACGCGAAGGTCACCATCGAGTGCTACGTCGAGGGCGAGACCGTCACCGGCAGGTTCGGCACCAGCAACGTCTGGGACCGGATCGGCCCTGGGCACTACGTCTCCGACACCTACGTGCAGACCGGCTCGGACCTGCCGGTGGCGCCCAAGTGCTCGTGACCCCCTGATCGCGAAGGCCCGGCGTACCCCATAACGCCGGGCCTTCGCCCATTTGTCCCGCTGAGCGAGCCGTTTATTCACAACCTTGAATGGCCTTCACAATGCGCTGATCGTCGTGCGAAACTCCCGTGACGCATTCCCACTGACGAATGGCGGGCATTGTGAGCGTTTCCCGGCGAACCCTGCTGACCCATGTTCCCGGCATCGCCGCCGTCGCGGCGACGACGATCACCCCGGCCGCCGGCGCGGCCGAAGAAGCAGCCGACAGCTTAAGGACTTTCCGCCGAACGGCCGACTACGCGGTCACCAAGCTACGGGCCGTCGCACCCGGCGTTTCAGCCTTTCCGGAGATCACGCGGTTCGAGAAATGGACCTATTCGCAGAACGGTGGCTGGATCGGCGGATTCTGGCCCGGCACTTTGTGGCTCGCCTCGATCTACAGCGGCGATCCACAATTCCGCGCCCTCGCCATGGCGTCGGCGGAAAAGCTGGCACCGCGCCAGCACGAGACGCGGGACCACGACCTCGGATTCCTCTTCTACCCGTCATGGGTGACCGGCTGGCGGCTCACCGGCGACGAGAAATGGCGCACCGGCGCGCTCACCGCCGCCGCGTCGCTCATCCAGCGCTACAACGAAAAGGGGAGATTCATCCGGGCGTGGGGCGCGCTCGGTACCCCGGACAACGCGGGCCGGGTCATCATCGACACGATGATGAACCTGGATCTGCTGACCTTCGCGAGCAAGCAGACCGGCGACCGGAAGTACCTCGACATCGCCGTCTCCCACGCGAAGACCACCGAACGGGTCTTCCTGCGCCCGGACGGTTCGACGCCGCACGTCTTCGATTTCGACCCCGGCACCGGCGCCGAGATCGGCCCGAACACCGTGCAGGGTTACAGCCCGACCTCCTGCTGGTCGCGCGGTCAGGCGTGGGGGATCTACGGGTTCACCACGATGTACCGGCGTTCCGGCGACCCGCTGTTCCTGCGGACCGCGCAACGCCTGGCCGACTTCGCGCTGCGCGCCCTCACCCCGGACAACGTGCCGGTGTGGGACTACCTCGCGCCGCAGGCGCCGCACGACGTCAAGGACTCCTCCGCCGGCGCGGTGATGGCGTGCGGCCTGCTCGACCTGGCGAAGGTCGCGAACCGGCCGCACTACCGCGAGGCGGCGATCCGGATCCTCACCGCGCTGTGCGACACGTGCCTGACCACGAAGTCCACCCGCGCCGAGGCGATCGTGGCGCGAGGGACGCGTAACCGCCGGGCCGAGGACGGCGTCGAGGTTTCGCTGCCCTACGCCGACTACTACCTGCTGGAAGGGCTTTTGCGGGTGCTGATGCCGAAGGAGATCGACAAGGCGATCGACCTGTCGAGCGTCTGACGACGGGTGGGTGCACCGCCGCCTCTCGTTCGGCGTCGCGAAAGCCACTTTCGCAACATTCAGTGGTGCGAAGGCGGCTTTCGCACCACGCCGGCTCAGCCCTGCCCCGCACTGGCAGGCCGCACGCCTTCAGGTACCTAGGCGGTGTCTGCAAGTCCGCACGTGCCGGGGTCGTGAGTGGCGTTTCGGGTTCTAACC
>NZ_JBHVKW010000109.1:0-29223 GCF_042797905.1 Amycolatopsis sp. NPDC057786 | reverse complement strand
AAAGCCACTTTCGGGACGTCTGATGTCCCGAAAGTGGCTTTCGCGACACGTCTCGACCATGGGGCACGTCACGAACTCGTCAGCGTCGTACCCGGACTCGCCTCACCCCACGACAGTTCTTCGGCTCCCCCGCAGAAAGGCACGACCGTGAACACCCGCACCCGCGTCCTGATCGCCCTCACCGGAACACTCACCCTGGCCGCGGCCGCGGTGATCTACGTCGGGGCGGCGGGCGCGCGCAACCAGGACGCCGCGGCGGCGGGCAGCAGCGACGCCGTCACACTCGAAGGCCCGAGGTTGCTGTTCCGCAGCACTGCCGATGCCGACCGCGGGCACGTGTCCAGTGTCAGCGTGGCCGACCCTGGCGGGGCACGGGCGGTGTCGACCGTGTCCTGCGGCCGGGTCCACGCGGCGGGCGGTACCGCGATCTGCCTGCGGCCGGAGACCGGGCTGACCACCTACCAGCTGGCCGTGCTCGACCGACGTCTCGCGGTGACGCAGGAGATCCCGTTGGTCGGGGTGCCCAACCGGGCGCGGGTCTCGGCCGACGGGAAGCGGCTGGCGTGGACTGTGTTCGTGACCGGCGACTCGTACAACGGCGGCCGGTTCTCCACCCGCGCCGGCACCCTCGATCTCACCACCGGCGACGTCGAGGGCACGCTCGAGGACTTCGCCGTGACCGTGGACGGCAACTCGTACCAGGCGGCCGACGTCAACTTCTGGGGCGTCACCTTCACCCGGCGGCCGGACCGGTTCTACGCCACCATGTCGACCGGCTCCCACCGATACCTCGTCGAAGGCGACTCGAAGGCCCGGACCGTGCGGACGGTGCGGGACAACGTCGAATGCCCGTCCCTCTCCCCCGACGAGACCCGCATCGCCTACAAGGCCGCCATCGACGGCGATCCCGCGAAGGGCTGGCGGGTCTCGGTGCTCGACCTCGCGAGCGGCACGGTGACCGCGCTGGCCGAGACCCGGAGCGTCGACGACCAGCCCGCCTGGCTCGACGGCCGCACTGTCGCGTACGCCCTCCCCCGCACGCAAGGCCACTCCGACGTCTGGGCCGTCCCCGCCGACGGGACCGGCTCGCCCCGGCTGCTCATCCCGGAGGCGGAGTCGCCCGCCGCGCTGCCCTAGGCTGCCGCGTATGAGGGCCGCGCTGCTGATCGTCGACATGCAGGAAATGCTCGTTCCCCTGGTCTGGCGCGGCGAGGAGCTGGCGGCCCGGATCGCCGGTCTCGCCCGGCGAGCCCGTGAGAACGGCGTTCCGGTGATCGCGCTGCGGCAGATCGGCGCCGCCGGCACCGACTTCGATCCCGCGTCGCCGGGCACCCGGGTCAGCGCGCTGCTCGGTCTCGAACCGGTCGACGTGGTGGTCGACAAGACGGCGACCGATTCCTTCTACCGCACCGGCCTGGCCGGCCTCCTGGCCGACCGGGGCGTCGACACCGTGGTGTTGACCGGGCTGGCCACCGATTACTGCGTCGACGCGACCGCCAGGGCCGCTCAGAGCCACGGGCTGGACGTCGTACTGGTCGCCGACGGCCACACGCCGTCCGCCGACGGAGACCCCACCACAGGCCTGACGGCCGAACAGGTCGTCGCCCGGCACAACCTGCTCTTGAGCACGGCCATTCATCCCGGCGGACGGGTGCGCGTGGTGCCGTCGGCGGAGGTCGAGTTCACCGGCTCGTAGGATCGGCCCGCCATGATCACGAACTTCCTGCTCGACCACTCCGCGCTCGTGCCGGTGGCGATCCTGCTGGTCGCGCTCGTCTGCGCCGTCCTTGGCCGCTTGTTCGCGGACAGGCGCCGGATCCTGTGGGCGCTCGCTGGGGCGTCCCTGCTCCCGGTCTTCGCACTGACCTTGGTGCCGACGGTGCACACGATCGACGAGATCCTGTGCACGGTCCAGTTCTCCGTGCCCACGCTGGGCGCGGTCGAATCCCTGGCCAACGTCGCGCTTTTCCTCCCGCCGGTCTGCTTCGCCGCGCTGGCGTCGCGACGCCCGGTGACGATGCTCGCGGCGGGTTCGGCGCTGTCCGCCGTGATCGAGACGTTCCAGGCGCTCCTGCCCGCGATCGGCCGTGCCTGCGACACCGACGACTGGCTGATGAACACCATCGGCGCGGTCCTCGGCGCCCTCCTCGCGGCGGGCACGGCCCGGCTGGTGGGCCGCCGCGCTCAGTCGGGCAGTTCGACGGGCGCGATCTCGTCGTAGACGTCACCCGGTCCGGGGTTCGCCGGGTCCGTCTCGCCACCGAAGTGGTGCAGCACGCCCCACACCGCGTTGAGCGCGGTCTGGACGGCGCCTTCGGCCCAGCCCGCCGTCCACGAGACGTCGTCGCCCGCCAGGAAGAGACCGCGGTGGCGTTCCTCCAGCCGGTCCTGTTTGAAGTGGGTGAACAGCCGGTGCTGGTAGCGGTAGTGTCCGGGCAGGTTGGCCTTGAACGCGCCCATGAAATGCGGCTCGGCCTCCCATGACACGGTCACCGGGTCGCCGATGATGTGCCGCCGGACGTCGACCCCGGGATAGATCTCCTTCAGCGACTGCAGCATCACCTCGACCCGCTCGGACACCGAAAGCGGCAGCCATTTCAGCGAATCGTCGGCCCAGGTGTAGGACAGGCAGATCACCGCGGGCGCGTCCGGGTCGTCGCCGAGCAGGTACGTGCCGCGCGGCATGCGGTCGGTCAGTGTCATGCTCATCGTGTCGCGGCCGGTCACCGGGTCCTTGTCCAGCCAGAAGGGCCGGTCGACCGGGACGAAGACCTTCGAGGACTCCATGTAGTGCGTGCGCTCGATCGCCGTCCAGTGATCGATCGGGAACAGCGCCTCGTCGCAGGCGATCTTCGACAACAGCATCCAGCTCTGCGCGGTGAACACCGCCGCCGGGTAGGTGCGGATGCGGCCTTCGGTGTCGGTCACGGTGATGTTGTTCGGCGCGGTGCGGTGCAGCCGGGCGACGCCGGGGTTCGGGCTCCCGCCGTGCAACGAGCTCAAACTCGTTCCCGCCGGCCAGAAAGCGATGTCCTCGGGCGCGTGTTCCCACAGCCGCAACGGAAGCTGCCTGCTGCCGCCGACGATACTGCGGTGCTCATCGTCGGCGCCGGTGTAGACCACCCGCAGGATCTCCAGGATCGAGTTCGGGAAGTCGGTGTCCCAGCCGCCGGTCCCGAAGCCGACCTGCCCGAAGATCTCGCGGTCGCGGAACGAGGCGAACGCGGGCGAGTCGCAGAGGAAACCGTAGAACGTCTGGTTGTCCAGGCGCGGCACGAGTTCGTTCCACAGGCGCTTGATCGTCTTCACGTCGCGTTCGCGGATCGCCTTCTGCATTTCGGTGAACGCGGCCTGCTCGGACAGTGTGCTGTCCCAGGCGGCCGCGACCTTGCCGAAGACGGCGGGAAGTTCGTCCGCCGTCCGCGCGTAGTGGCTCTCCCCCTTGAGATCGACGACGGTGCTCGGCGTTCCCTCCGCGAGCGGGTTCGGGAACGGCGTGGTCTCCAGGCCGACCTTGTCGATGTAGTGGAAGAGAGCGGTCGACGACGGCGGGAAGCGCATCGCGCCCATCTCCGCGACGACGTCGTCCGGGCAGCCGGGGAAGTTCACCGTGCGCAGACGGCCGCCGATCTCGGCGATCTCGTACACGACCGGGCGCAGGCCGAGTTTCATCAGCTCGTACGCGGTGACGATGCCCGAGAGGCCGCCGCCGATCACCGCCACCTCGGTGCCGTGGCGTTCGGCGGGGAGCGAGCCGAGCCCGGCGGGGTGGGCGAGGAAGTCGTCGTAGGCGAACGGGAAATCGGGGCCGAACATGGTGATCGGGCGGCCCGTGGACTCGTCGTGGTGGATCGCGGTCGGGAGGGCGGAGGTCATGCGGAAAGTCCTCGGTACAGATCGGGCCGCCGGTCGGCCAGGTGGGTGTTCTCCAGACGCGACGCGAGGAGCGCGTCACGGGTGACTTCGGCACTGATCAGCTCCGGGCCGTCGCCCGCGCGGGCGAGCACTTCGCCGGTCGGGGCGACGACGCAGGAACGGCCGCAGTAGGTCAGTTCGCGTTCGGTGTCGCACCGATTCGCGTAGGCGACGAACAGTTGGCTCTCGTAGGCGCGGGCGGGCACCAGTGTGTCGGCGACCAGTTCGTAGGGGCTCATCAGCGCGGTCGGCACCACGAGCAGTTCGGTGCCCGCCAGCGCGTGCGCGCGCACCAGTTCGGGGAACTCGACGTCATAGCAGATCAGCAGGCCGATCCGGAGACCGTCGAGCTCGGCCTGCACGACCGCCTCGGTGCCGGGCTCGAACCAGTCACGGTCGATGTCGCCGAACAGATGGGTCTTGCGGTAGTTCGCCAGACGCTGTCCGCCGGGACCGATCAGCTGGACGCTGTTGCAGACGCGGCCGTCGGCGGACTCCGGGTACCCGTAGCCAAGCGCGACACCGGTTTCCCTTGCCAGCGCGGACATCCGCTCCGCTGTCGGACCGTCGGCCGGTTCGGCGAGCTCGTGGGAACGGGCGCCGATGTGGTAGCCGGTGGTGATCATCTCGGCGGCGATCACGAGATCGGCGCCCGACGCCGCGACGGCTGACGGCAGCTCGGCATACGAGCCCTGATGGACGGCGACCTTCATACCGGCGACGATATCCGCCGTTCCGGTGCACCGATAAGGGCGATCCGTTGCACATAATGCTGGCAGACCGTCAAATCAGTGCAGCATCACGCAATTCAGCGGCGATTTGTTGTCTGGATCACCCGCCCGGCGGTGGTTCCTCCGCGTGATCGTCCGCCCAGCCGAGCGCCTCGGTGATCGCCTTCTCCGCGATGGCCGACATCGTCGACATGTAGGTACCGCTGACGTGGTTGTCGTCGAGGTAGACGAGCACGTTGCCGATCACCGGCGGGCAGACCTCGGCCGTGCAGAAGTAGTCGCTGAAGTCGAGAAACCGTACGTTCGGCGGCAGATCCGGCAACGCTTCATACGGCGGCTCCGCCGCATAGAGGTCATAGCGCGGCGTGGCGCATTCGGGCGCGTTCGCGCCACGGCTCTCGACACACGCCGAGGGAGCCTGGGTGAAGCGTGGGTTGTCCCGCACCGCCAGGACCGGGATGCCCGCTTCGTCGACCTTGCGCCACTGCGCGATGTAGCCGGCGGGAACCCGCTCCTCGACGCCGACCTTCACGTCCCTGGTGCCGATCGTCATCACGGCGTCGGGGCGGGTCGTGACGATCTCGTCCACCACCGCGGTGTTCCAGTCGATGCAGGACCGGTCCCCCGGCACGGTGTCCGAGTCGGTGGAGAACGGACAGCCGCCGCGAAGGATGGACGTGACCTCCCAGTTCTTCTTTTCGGCGATCGGGAGGAGGGCGCCGAGGAACTGCCCGGCGTGGGAGTCACCGGTGACCACGATCCGGCGAGTGGGATGCCCGGAGGTCCGCGAGGTGCAGACCTCGAGGTCGGCGTTGCGCGGGGAAGCACCGCAGCGGGCGGGGTCGATCCCCGCCCAGTCTTCGGACACCGCGACGAACGACGGGACGAGCGCGGCGTCGGCGGCACCCCAGTAGGTGAATCCTTCGGTGTGCGCGAGCGCGCCGGGATGGTCGGGGTCGTCGACCGCGATCGAGTAACCCTCCGCCTGGTTCACGCTCACCCACTGCCAAGCGCCGGTCACGGCGAGCACGGCGGCGAGTGTCGCGGCGCCGAATCGGTAAGCGCCCCAACGGTTCGCGGTCCCGATCGCGGATACGCGGACCGGTTTTTCGACCAGGTGATGGGTGAGCACGGCGAGGGTGAACGACAGCGCGATGATCACCGCGCCGCCGCGCGGGCCCACCTCCTCACGGTCACGGGCGACGAGGTAGAACACCAGGACCGGCCAGTGCCAGAGGTAGAGCGCGTAGCTCAGGTCGCCCAGGTACTTCAGCGGGCGGCTGGACAGGAAACGGTCGGCGCCGCCGGAGAACGCGGTGTCGCCCGCGAGGATCACCAGCGCGGCGGACAGGGTCGGCCAGAGCGCGAGATAGCCGGGGAAGACCGTCCCGACCTGGAGCACCAGACCGCAAGAGACGAGCCCGGCCACCCCGGCCCAGCCGAACACGACCCGCGCCGGCCGGGGCACCGAAACGCGGTCGAGCACCAGTGCCAGCAGGCCGCCGAGCGCGAATTCCCAGACCCGTGTCAGCGAATCGAAGTACGCCAGCGGCTGGTCGACCGCGGTCGACCACACCGAGTACGCCAGCGAAGCCGCGAACACCGTGCCGAGTACACCGAGGAGCATCGGCCGGACGTTGCGCCGTGTTCGCCTGGCGACCAGCAGCACCAGGCCGACCAACAACGGCCAGACCACGTAGAACTGCCCCTGGATCGACAGCGACCAGAAATGCTGGACGACGCTGGCCGCGTTGTGCTGCGCGAAGTAGTCGGTGGAATCCGCCGCCAGCCGCCAGTTCTCCACATAGAGCGCGGAGGCGACGACCTCCTTGATCGTCTGGAACCAGCGGTTCTGCGGCAGCAGCACCAGGCTGACCGCGACGACCAGCAGCAGCACGGTGAGCGCGGCCGGGAACAGCCGCTTGATCATCCGGCCCCACAGCGGCCGGTACTCGATCCTCCCGCGCGCCGCCGCGCGGTAGAGCTGGCCGGTGACGAGGAACCCGGAGATCAGGAAGAACGCGTCGACGCCGCCGGAGATCCGGCCGAGCCACACGTGATAGACGACCACCAGAACGCACGCGAGTGCCCGCAGTCCCTGGATTTCCGGGCGGAACCGCCGCTCCGTCTCCCGCACACAACCACCACCAAGATCACCGGTCGCCGACGGGCGGGGACCCTACGGCAGGAAGCTGTGAGTGAGCTTAGGTTCGGGTGATCGGACGACCACGGACAGGTCTCGGCGTTTTGCCCCGCCGGGAGGGGTTGCGAAAGCCACTTTCGCAACCTTCGACGTTGCGAATGTGGCTTTCGCAACGTCGGCCCGCGGCCGTCCTCACCGGTCGCGAGGGGGTCAGGTCGACTTCTGGCCGTCGATGCTCTCCCGCAGGATGTCGGCGTGGCCGGCGTGCTGCGCGGTCTCGGCGATGACGTGCGTCAGCACGCGGCGCACGCTGCGCACCGCGCCCGGCGGGTTCCAGGGCGCGTCCGGCACCGGGCGCGTCGCGGAAAGGTCGGGAATCGACGAGACGACCTCCTTCGTTTTCGCGGCCACCTCCTCGTAGCGCGCGAGGATGCCCGCGAGCGTGTCGCCGGGCAGCATCCTGAAGTTGTTCTGGTGGTCGATCGCCCACTGCGGGAACTCGCGGGCGGTCCCGGCGCCGAGGTCGGCCCAAGTGACGCCTTCGGGCAGGTCATAGGTCATCGCGGACGGGCCGTCGACCGCGAAGCGCAGCCACATCTCCTCGATCGAAGCGACATGTTTGATCAGGCCGCCGAGGCTCAGTTCGCTGACCGTCGGATGCGCGTCGAGTTGTTCGTCCGTGAGCCCCTGGACAGTGGCGGTCAGCGCGGCGCGGACGGTGTCGAGGGCTTCGAGCAGGTCGGCGCGCTCGGCGTCGAGGATGGTGGCGGTCATCGGGCCCTCCGGGTTGTCGTTTTCTGGCACACGAAGACTCTCTCAGGGGTAGAGGACAGGTTGTGGCCGCTACTCGGGGCATCATGGAAAACATGCCGAAGACCTCCGCGCGCCTGCTCTCGATGCTGTCGTTGCTGCAGGCCCGCCGCGATTGGCCGGGAGCCCTGCTGGCCGAGCGGCTGGACATCAGCCCGCGCACCGTGCGGCGCGACGTCGACCGGCTTCGCGAACTCGGCTACCCCATCGCCACCATCAAGGGTCCCGACGGCGGGTACCGGCTCGACGCCGGATCCGAACTGCCACCACTGCTGTTCGACGACGACCAGGCGGTCGCGCTGGCCGTCGCGCTCCAGATCGCCACCACCAGCGGCGCGGGGATCGAGGAAGCGGCGATGCGGGCGCTGCACACCGTCCGGCAGGTGATGCCCTCCCGGCTGCGGCGCCGGATCGACACCCTGCGGGTCACGGCCGTCGAACCGCCCGCGAGCCGGTCGGGACCCCGCGTCGACGGCGACGTCCTGCTCGCGCTCGGCGCGGCCGTGCACGCCCGCGAGATCCTGCGGTTCGACTACGCGGACGCGCCGCGCCGGGCGGAACCGCATCACCTCGTCACCTGGCACGGCCGCTGGTACCTCGTCGCGTGGGACCTCGATCGCGCGGACTGGCGCACCTTCCGGGCCGATCGGATCTCCCCGCGCACCCCGACCGGCCCGCGATTCACGCCCCGTGAACTGCCGGCTCCCGACGTCGCCACCTTCGTCGCGAGCCGCTTCCGTGGCGCGTCCGAGTCCGGCGAGTGGCCGTGCCGCGGGGAAGTCGTCCTCGACCTTCCCGCGGCCACCGTGTCCCACTACGTCCGCGACGGTGTCGTGGAAGAACTCGGCCCGGATCGGTGCCGCCTGGTACTCGGGTCGTGGTCGTGGGCCGGGCTCGCGGCGAGCATCGGCCGGTTCGACACCGACATCGAGGTCGTCGGTCCTCCCGAACTCAAGGAGGCCTTCGCCGTCCTGGCCCGCCGTTACGCGAAGGCCGGTGGTACTTGACCCGGGACCCGTTCCAGCACCACGACGGGAATGACGCGGCGGCTGCGCGCCGCGTAATCCCGGTACACCGGCGCCAGATCGGTCATCATCCGCCACAGTCGCCCGCGCTCCGCGCCGTCGGCGGTCCGGGCCCGTACGGCGAACCGCTCACCCAGGACCTGGACCGCTGCCGTGGGCTCGGCTTCGAGGTTCAGATACCACTGCGGATGGGTGTGCGTGATCGCCGAACCGGACGCCACCACGATGTACCGGTCGTCGTCCTCTCCGTAGAACAATCCCGTCAGGTACCGGTTCCCGGACCTGCGACCGCGATGCGCGAGGACGAGGTTGGGCACCCCGCCCTCCAGGTGGCCGTCGGCGCCGTCGGTCGCGAGATACCGGCCGACGTGCTCGGCGACCGACGGGTCAGGGCTGTGACGCGCGGGGGCCACGTCAGTGCCCCAGCCCTTGCGCGAAGCCACCGTCGACGGCCAGCTCGACGTTGGTCGTGAAAGTGGCCTGCTCGGCCAAGAACAAGGCCGCGGCGGCCACTTCCTCGACGGTGCCGTTGCGTCGCAGCGGCGTCGATTCGTCGCCCTGCCGCTCGAATTCCCTGCGTTCCTCGTCGGTCAGGTCGGCGACGCCCATCGTCGGGGTCTTGATGTATCCGGGTGCGACGCTGTTCACCCTGATCTTCCTCGGCAGCAACTCCGCCGCGAGCACGTGCGCGAAGGCACGCATCGCTTCCTTGGACGCCGAGTACGCCGACAGCCCAGGGAACACCACATCGTTCGCGACCGTCGTGAACACGACGGCGCCACCGTCGCGGATCAGCGGAGCCAGCCGCTGGACGGTGAAGAACGAACCCTTGGCGTTCACGGCGAAGTGCCTGTCCCAGGCTTCTTCGGTGACCTCGGCCAGCTCGGCGAACTGCGCGATGCCGTGATTCACGAACAGCTGGTCGAACGTGCCGAACCGCTCCTTCACCAGGTCCCCGAGCGCCGCGATGTCGGCCATGCTGCCGGCGTCCGACCGCACGACGTGCGCGGCCTCCCCGTTCAGCGCGGTCCGCGCCTCCTCGATGTTCCGTTCGTTCCGGCCGGTGAGGATCACCTCGGTCCCGCGTGCGAGCAATTCACGCACGATCGCGAGTCCCATGCCGTGAGTGCCACCGGTGACGACGGCCTTCTTCATCGTTTTCTCCTTTTCGTAGCCGACGAACCGACTCTGTCCGGTGGGGCTGTCGGTCCACTGTCGACTTCCCGGCGGCTACTGTTGTCCGCATGCGTTTCGGGGTGCTGGGGCCGCTCGCGGTGTGGACTCCTGATGGCGCCCCCGTCACCGTTCCCGAGGCGAGGGTGCGTGCCCTGCTGGCCCGTCTGCTCGTCACTCCGGGCCGAGTGGTCTCCGCCGACCGCCTGATCGACGATCTCTGGGGCGACGCTCTGCCTGCCAACCCGGCGAACGCGCTGCAGACCTCCGTCTCCCGGCTGCGACGGGTGCTCGGCGCAGATCTGGTGGTCCGCCGTCCGCCCGGTTACCTGCTGGACGTGCCGCCCGGCGCCGTCGACAGCGGCCGGTTCGTGGCCTTGCTCAAGCGCGCCCGGCACGGGACGGACGGTGATCCCGCGGAGCTGCTGGCCGAGGCACTCGGACTGTGGCGCGGCGAAGCGTTCAGCGGGTTCGCCGACGAACCCTTCGCCCATGCCGCGGCCGCCGAACTGGAAGAACAACGGCTGGTGGCCTGGGAAGAGCACGCCGAAGCCCGGCTGCGGCTGGGCGATCACGCGGCGCTGGCCGCCGAACTGAACGTGATCGCCGCCCTGCACCCGCTGCGAGAACGTGTCCGCGCCGCTCAGCTCCGGGCACTGCACGGAGCGGGGCGTACCACCGAAGCACTCGGTGTCTACCGCGAACTGCGGACACTCCTGCGTGACGAGCTGGGCCTCGAACCGGGCCCTGAACTCACGGCCCTTCACCAACAGCTGCTGAGCGGCGACGCGCCTGCCTCCCGCCCACCGGCGCGGACACCGCTACCCGTACCGCCGACCGAACTCATCGGCCGGGATGAAGCAGTCTCGACCCTGCGCGACCTGGCCGCCGCTCGCCGTCTCGTGACACTGACGGGGCCGGGCGGGGTCGGCAAGACCAGGCTCGCGCTCGAAGTGGCGCGTTCCGGCGGGGAAGTATGTCTCGCCGAACTCGGCGCTCTTCCACGGGAGACCACAGTGGACGGTCTCGCCGACGTTCTCGGCGCGGCGCTGGGCATCCGCGACGACCTCCGGGCCATCCCCTCAGCCGAACACCTCGCCGCGGTCCTGCGCGGAAGGCGAGTGCTGCTCCTGCTGGACAACTGCGAGCACATCGTCGAAACGGTAGCCACGCTCGTGTCCCGGTTGCTCCGGACGGAAGGGGTCCGCGTCCTCGCGACGAGCCGGGAACCGCTCGGCGTCGCCGGCGAGCAGTTGTGGGAGGTCCCGCCACTCGACCTGCCACTGCCAGGCGCGCCGCCCGAGGACGTGGCCGGTTCGGGCGCCGTGCGGCTGTTCGCCGCCAGGGCGGCCGCGGTCTCTCCCGGCTTCGCTCTGTCAGAGGACAATGCCGAGACGATCGCGACCATCTGCCGCCGCACCGACGGGATCCCGCTCGCCATCGAGCTGGCTTCCGCCCGCATCCGCGTGCTGGGGACCACCGAACTCGCCGAACGGCTCGACGATCGGTTCGCCGTGCTCACCGGTGGGCCGCGCGACGCGCCCCCGCGCCAGCGCACGTTGAGCGCGATGCTCGACTGGAGCTGGGAGCTACTGACCGCGGCCGAACGGGCGGTCCTGAGCAGGCTCTCGGTCTTCGCCGACGGTTGCGCACTCGACGCCGCGGAGGCACTTTGCGCCGGCGACGGCGTATCGCCCGCTCAAGTGCTCGATTTGCTGGCACGGCTGGTCGATCGCTCGTTGGTCGTGGTCACGCACACCGACGGCGGAGCCCGCTACCGCTTGCTGGAATCCGTTTCCGCATACGGCGAGCTGAAGCTGGAGAGCGGGGAGCGTGCTCGGCTCCGTCACGCGCACGCGGCGTATTACACCGTGCTCGCCGAGGAAGCGGCCGCACACCTCTGCGGCTCGGACCAGCGACGGTGGCTGGACATCCTCGACACCGAGTCCGGCAACCTGCGACACGCGCTCGCCGCCGGCCCCGCCGCGCCGAGGCTGACGCGTGCCTTGCTGTGGTACTGGTTCCTCCGCGGACGGCTCGGCGAGGCGCTGCGGGCCACCGCCACGCGATCGGATCCGGTGCTCATGGCCTGGCGTGCCGGATTCCGGCTGCTGGCCGGTGAACCGGTGATCAGCGGCACCGCCCCGCACCTGCGCGACGCCGTCATCGACCCCTTCGAACGGGCCATGGCGGGCTGGTTCCTCGGATATGCCACGACCCGCTTCGGTGACCTCGTGGTGGGCGAACTGCTCATCCGCGACGCGCTGGCCGGGTTCGAGGAGCTGGGCGACCGCTGGGGTGCCGCGGCCGCGCTCGGCGTGCGCGCGGTCCAGCGGCACCTCCGGGGCGACCTGAGCGGGTCCGCCGAGGACGCTCGGCGGAGCCTCGAATCGTTCGGCGACACCGGCGACCGCTGGGGCAGGGTCCACGCCGGTGCGGTGCTCGGCAGGCTCGCCGAAATCGAGGGTGACTATCCCGCGGCGACGGCCTGGCATCGTGAGGGCGTCGAATCGGCCGCGCAGCTCGGCCTGTGGCCCGACGTCGCGCGGCGGTGGTCCGAACTGGGGCGCATCGCCCTGCTCGAGGGTGACCTCGTCCACGCCGACGAATTGCACGAACGTGGGCGGGCGCTGGCCGTCGAACACGGCGATCTCGCCGGACAGGAATCCGCCGAGGTGGGGCTCGCGATGGCCGCGCGCCGTCGTGGCCGGTTCGCCGACGCGGAGGCTCTGCTCAAGCCGTGGCTGGAGTGGAACCGCCGCCTCGAGGCGGACACCGGCACGGCGCTGATCCTCGCCGAACTCGGGTTCGCCGCCGAACAGAACGGGGACGCGCGGGCAGCGCTCGACCTGCACGATCAGGGATTGGCAGCGGCCCGCCGAACAGGCGATCCGAGGGCGATCGCGCTCGCGTTGGAGGGTCTCGCGGGCGCTCGGCTCGCCGCCGGCGCGCCGCGCCGTGCGAAGAGCCTGCTCGGCGTGGCCGCGCGGCTGCGAAAATCCTCCGGGGCGCCCCTGCCTCCCGGAGAACGGGGCGACGTCGACCGCATCGAGGCCGGGCTGGGACGGACGGTCGCCGGTCCGCAGGCCGTCCACCCCGGCTTTGAGCCGACTGCCCGCTGAACATGGGTACGACGCCGAGCCCGCCCAGGGTCTGGGGGCGGTGCCCGGCGTCGTCGACCGCCCAAGGTCCGGAGGCGGCGCCCTCCGGTACCGGACCGCCCGGGATCCGGTACCGAAGCCTCTAGGCGTTCACGACCTGTGGTGCACCTCCTGGAGGCCGTACACCGGCGTCGGGATGCCCTCGTAACGCGCTTTCAGTTGCAGCGCCAGGTAAAGCGAGTAGTGGCGCGACTGGTGCAGGTTCCCGCCGTGGAACCACAGGCCTTCCTTCTGCGTGGGCTTCCACATGTTGCGCTGCTCCCCCTCCCACGGGCCGGGGTCCTTCGTCGTCCCGGAGCCGAGGCCCCAGCATTTGCCGACGAGGTCCGCGGTCTCCTGCCCGACCAGATCGGCGACCCAGCCGTTCATCGAGCCGTAGCCGGTGGCGTAGACGACGAGGTCCGCCTTCAGTTCCGTGCCGTCGGACAGCACCACCGCGTCCCGCGTCAGATGGTCGACCTGTCCGTGGGCCAGCTTGATCTTCCCGTCGGCGACCAGTTCCGACGCGCCGACGTCGATGTAGTAGCCCGAGCCGCGGCGCAGGTACTTCAGGAACAGGCCGGATCCGTCGTCGCCCCAGTCGTGCTGGAACCCTGCCGCTTCCAGCCGCGCGTAGAAGTCCTTGTCCCGCTCACGGATCGCGTCGTACACCGGGATCTGGAATTGCGGCATGATCCGGTACGGGATCGACGCGAAGATCATGTCCGCCTTGTCGGTGGTGATCCCCGACCGCACCGCGCGTTCCGAATACAGGTCGCCGAGTCCCAGCTCCATCAACGAATCCGACTTCACCACATGGGTGGAGGAGCGCTGCACCATGGTGACGTCCGCGCCGTGCTCCCACAGTGCCGCGCAGATGTCGTGCGCGGAGTTGTTGGAGCCGACCACGACGGCCTTCTTGCCCGCGTAGGAGTCGGGGCCGGGGTGCTGGGACGAATGATGCTGATCGCCCTCGAACACGTCCATCCCGGGGAACGACGGGAGATTCGGCTTGCCCGACATCCCGGTCGCGAACACGACGTGCCGTGGCGTGAGCACCAGTTCCTCGCCCTCGCGGACCACGGTCACCAGCCACTGCCGCTGTTCCTCGTCCCAGGACGCCGAGGTGACCTCGGTGCTGGTCCAGTACGGCACTTCCATGAGCCGCGTGTACATCTCGAGCCAGTCGGCGATCTTGTCCTTGGGCGCGAACACCGGCCAGTTGTCCGGGAACGGCAGGTAGGGCAGGTGGTCGTACCAGACCGGGTCGTGCAGGCAGAGGTTCTTGTACCGCTTGCGCCACGAATCGCCCGGCCGTTCGTTGCGTTCCAGGACCAGCGTCGGCACGTCGAGCTGCCGCAGCCTGGCGCCGAGCGCGATCCCGCCCTGTCCGCCGCCGATGACGACGACGTACGGCTGCTGCTCGTAGCCGAGCCGGGTCTGTTCCTCCTCGCGCTTCTCGGCCCAGGACTTCCGGCCGCGCACGACACCGTGTTCGACGCCCTTCGGCCGCTGCTCGTTGCGACGCTCCTCGAAACCTTTGAGCTCGCGCAGACTCGTCAGCAGCGTCCAGGCGCCTTCGTCCTTCAGCCTCAAGTGCCCCTTGGCGCGTCCGGTCGCGGTTTCGAATTCGAGCCACGCTTCAGTCACGCCGTCGGCTTCGGTCGGCGTCTCGGTCGTGCGGAACCCGGACGGGTCGATCCGGTCGAGGCAGGCGCCGAGCATTCCGGCCACCTCCTCGCGGCCTTCGACCGTCTTGATCGTCCAGGTGAAGGCGACCAGGTCACGCCAGTAGCTGTCGACGGCGAAGAGCGCGGCGGCGGCTTCGACATCGCGGGCGGCGAGGGCCGATTCGAACCGGCTCAGCCAGGCGTCCACCCGAGCCTGCGGCGAGCCTGTCGCCTCGATCCGGTCCACCGTCTGTGTCATGGCCACTCCTGAACGTCGGCGTTCGGCTGTTACCCCGATCACACGCCTCGGGCGGGTACGACGGCAAAGGTTGCAGCGTGTTGCACCTCCGGCTCGTTGGCGCGCCTCGGCGGGCGGTCCTATGCTGGTCAGTCGACGCGATGGTGCGGAGGTGGCCTGTGAGCTTGTACAGCTCGGTCCCGCCCGGCGTCGACCTGCCGATGCACGCCCGTGACCTGATCCGCATGCACGAAGCCGTGATCGGCGGCGGCCGTCCGCGGGTCCGGCCGCGGCCGCTGGTGTCCCGGTCGTGGTCACGGATGCTGAGCCTCGGGCTCGCCGCCGACGGGGTGAACACCCGGGATTCGGTTCCGCTCGACGAGGTCGCCCGCCGACGCCGCGCCTCCCCGCTGCGACTGGTGGTGGAAGACCTCGGACAGGTGGTCGGCGCGACGGCCGACACCGCGAACATGTTGCTGGTGGTGACCGACGCCGAGGGGATCATCCTCTGGCGGGTGGGATCGCCCGCCGTGCGGCGCCGGGCCGACACCTTGGGCTTCACCGAAGGCGCGGTCTGGACCGAGACCAGGGTCGGCACCAACGCGATCGGCACCGCGCTCGCCGAGGCCGCGCCCGTGGAACTGCTCGCGGGTGAACACTTCGAACAGGGCCAGCATCCCTGGTACTGCACCGCCTCGCCGGTGCACGATCCGCGCACCGGCGAACTGCTCGGCGTGATCGACGTCAGCGGTCCCGCGCTGACCCTGCACCCGGCGATCGGCGCGTTGGTGGAGACCGGGCGGCGCCTGGTCGAATCCGAACTCTGGCGGCACCATCAGCAAGGTCTCGACCGGTTGCGCCGGACCGCCGAACCGGTGGTGACCGGCGTCGGCGGCCCGGTACTGCTGGTGGACGACGACGGCTGGGTGGCCCATTCCGCCGGCGTCGCCTCGGGCGCGCGGATCGCCGCGCCGTCGGAGGGACAGATCCTCGCCGTGCCGGGACTCGGCGCCTGCCTGCCCGAACGGCTGGCCGAAGGCTGGCTCGTCCGTCCCGCCGACACCGCGCGCCGCGTCCGGCTGGACCTCGAACTCGGCCACGCGCCGATGCTGCGGATGGCGTCGGGCGACGTCGGCTGGGTCCGTACGGTGACGCCCCGGCACGCGGAGATCCTGGTGCACCTCAACACGGCGGGCCCGGCCGGGCTTTCGGCCGAAGCGCTCAGCCGGGCGCTCTACGGTGACGCCGAACATCTCGTCACCGTCCGCGCCGAGGTCTCCCGGCTGCGACGGCTGCTCGGCGCCATTGTGGACACCCGGCCGTACCGGCTGGCCGAGGGTGTCACCCTGACAGTCCACAAAGGACTTGAAGTGGGCGGCTGAATCCGCCCGGTTGGCGGAGGAGCGGCACGGGTACCCCGCGCGAATGGAGATCTTGCTCGCCGGGGCAGGCGTTCTGGCGTTGTGCGCCGCCGTGTTGCCGAATCTGCTGCACGAACGCGCGCTTTCGATGCCGTTGGTCCTCCTGGTGGGCGGGCTCGTTTTCGGGTTGCTCCCGTTCGGGCATCCCTACGGTCAGGGTGTGTTCGACCCGCGGTCGCATGTGGGCGCGGTCGAAGTGATCACCGAGCTCGGCGTGCTGGTGTCGCTGGTCGGCGCGGGGTTGAAATCCGACCGGCCGTTCGGCTGGCGGTCGTGGAACTCGACCTGGCGGCTGCTGGCGATCACGCTGCCGCTGTCGGTCTGCGCGGTCGCCCTGCTCGGCTGGTGGGCGCTCGCCCTGTCCCCCGCCGCCGCGCTGCTGCTGGGAGCCGTGCTGTCACCGACCGACCCGGTGCTGGCGAGCGACGTCCAGGTGCCCGCGCCGCATAGCGACGACGGCCGGGGCTCGGACAACGAGATCAGGTTCACGCTCACCTCGGAAGCCGGGCTGAACGACGGCCTGGCGATGCCGTTCGTGCTGCTGGCCCTCGTGCTGGCCGGAACGGCGAGTACGTCCCCCGTGCCCTGGCTGCTGACCGAGGTCGTCGTCCCGCTCGCGGTCGCCGTACTGGTCGGCTTCGTCTGTGGCCGATTGCTGTCCTGGCTGATGTTCCGGGTGCGGCACGAAAGGCTGCGCCTTGGCGAATACTCCGACGGGCTGGTGGTGCTGGCCATCGCGTTCCTCCCCTTCGCGCTCTGCGAAGCCCTGGGCGGCATCGGCTTCGTCGCGGTGTTCACCGCGGCCGCGACCATCCGCGCCAGCGAGCGCTCGCACGAGTACCACGAGGTGCTGCACGAATTCGGCGATCAGCTGGAACGGCTCTTCGTCGCGCTGGCCCTGCTCGGTCTCGGCGTCGCACTGGGCGACGGGCTACTGGACGGGCTGAAACTCGTCGAAGTCCTGGTGGCGGTCGCGGCCGTGGGCGTCGTCCGCCCGCTGTTCGGGGGCCTCGCCCTGCTCGGTGGCGCCACCACCACCCGCCCGGCCGCGGCGGCGATCGCGTTCTTCGGTATCCGCGGGATAGGCAGTCTCTACTACCTCGCCTACGCAGTGGGGCACGGCGATTTCCCGATGGCCGACTCGCTGTGGCGGGTCACGGCGCTGACGATCGCGGTTTCGGTGCTCGTGCACGGGCTGCTGTCCGGCCCGGTGATGCGCAAACTGGAGAACCGGGGGATGCAGAACTTCGAGAAGGGGTGAGGCCGGCGCGGGCAACGCATGTCGCGGCCGGACCCGCGTCAGCGGTGCCACTCCCTGCCCTCGAGCCGGGCCTTCACCCTTTCCAACGTGGCGGCGATGTTGGCCCGGTTGGTCCCGGCCCGGTCGGGCTCGCCGGTGATGAGGATGGCGATCGGGACGAACCACGGCGGCACCCGCAGCCAGTTCTTGACGACGAGACGGCTGCCGTCACCCTCGGCGGCGATCTCGTACTCCCACCGGGATATCGGCACGAAGAACGGGGTGCGCACCCGGTAGGCGAACCGCCGGCCGGGTTCGGCTTCGGTGATCTCGGCGTGGGTCACCCAGCGCCGCCATCCGTTGCGATTGCTCCCGGAGAACCAGTTCCCGACCCGCGCCTCGGTCGCGCCTCGGATCCACCGTGCTTCGCGGAGTTCTTCGGTGCATTCCGACATCGCGACCGGATCGCTGACGAGCCGGTACACCTGCTCGGGGGCGGTGTCGATCGTGACCTCCCCGGTCGCGATCGGTTCGCTGTAGGTCAGGCTGTCCCTCGGCTTCGTCACCATCGCGCCTCCCAGTCGACTTCGCCAGCCCACCAGCACCAGCCCGCCCGGTCAAGACCGGCGGGGTGAGCACCGCACGGACGCGGAATCATCGTGCGGCGATGAGTGCCTGGGGAGCGCTTTGCTTCATTCGCGTACGAAGCCAGGTCAGTTGCCGCGCGGTCTCCTTTTCGTGATTCTCGACCAGATCGAGCAGCTCCCGGTCGCGGAGCCCCTGCGCCGCCTGACCGACCACGGTCCAGGTGATGTCGGTGAACGAAGACAGGGCGTAGAGGTCTTGCAGGTCACGCAGGAGGCCGACACCGCCGCTGCGAGTGCCTTCCAGTCCCGCGGCGTGGAGCCGCTCGGGCTCCTGCTCGCGGTCTTCGCCGTAGCGCTCGACGATGGGGGCGAGCGCTTCGGTCTGCCGGTCGATCCGCCCGGCGAGCAGCAGGCACGTCTGCTCGACGTCGGGCTCCTCGCCGTGGCCATCGCCGACCTGCCGGAAGGCGTCGGCGAGCGTGGTCAGCGAACTGTGCAGGAGCCCGAGATAGGTGGCGAGATGCATGAGTCAGCCCTCCACCTTGCGGACGCTGACGGCACCGATCTTGAACAACGGCTGTTTGGACACGGGATCCCATTCCGTCATCGTCAGTTCGTTCGCGGCGCGCGGACGACCTTCGCCACCTGTGTCCCAATAGCCGTAGTGGAACGGCAGGAACACGACGCCGGGCCGGGCACGGCCGATCCGCGCCGGCACCTCTACGCCGCCCCTCTCGGACTCGACCCGGACGAGGTCTCCGTCCGTGACCCCGAGTTCGGCGGCGTCCGCCGCGGCGAGTTCCGCCCAGGGCTCCGGTGCGGCCCGCCGGAGCTTCGGGGCGCGTCCGGTCTTGGTGCGGGTGTGGAAGTGGTACACCGTGCGCCCGGTCGTGCAGACGAACGGATACCGCTCGCCGGGTTCCTCCGGCGGAGGTGTGTACTCCGCGGCCTTGAGGAACGCGCGCCCGTCCGGGCGCAGGGACTTGTGTTCCTGAGCCGACACCGTCCCGCCGGTGAGCAGATCGTGGCCGTAGTCCTCGCACGCGTCCGTCTTCGTGGTGAACACGCCGTCGGCGTAGAGCCGTTCGGTCCCGTCCGGATGCTCCTGGTCGCACGGCCATTGGATCCCGCTGTCGCCGCGGAGTTTGTCGTACGACAGTCCGGTGTAGTCGCACAACCGGCCCCGGCTGCACTCCTGCCAGGCGCGGAAGGCCTCCTCGGGGGTCCGCCAGCCGATCAGCGGGGCGCCGTCACGGTCGCGGAAGCCCATCCGCCGCGCGTAGTCGAGGAAGATGTCCAGATCGGACCGGGCCTCCCCTGGCGGATCGACCGCCTTCTCCGAAAGGTGCACTGTCCGGTTGGCGTTGGTGAAGGTCCCCTGTTTCTCGCCCCAGAGCGCGGCGGGGAGCACGACGTCGGCGAACTCGGCCGTCTCGGTCCGGAAACCGTCCTGCACCACGACGAACAGGTCCTCCTTGCCGAGGATCTCCCGGATACGCGGCAGCTCCGGCAGGGAGACGGCCGGATTGGTGGCCGAGATCCAGAGGAACCGGATCGAGCCCTGCTCGGCGTATCGCCAGATCTGCATGGCGTGTGTCGGTGGAGACCAGTGCGGGATGGTCAGCTCCTCGACGTTCCACAGCTCGGCCAGCTGCCGGACGTGCTCGGGGTTCTCCCAGTTGCGGAACCCCGGAAGGTCTCCGTCCGCGCCGCATTCCCGCGTGTTCTGCGCGGTCGGCTGGCCGTTCATCTGCAGCACACCGCCGCCCGGCCTGCCGATCATCCCCCGCAGCAGATGCAGGTTGTTGACCTGGCAGGCCGCCGCCGTCGCCTGATGCGACTGGTAGAAGCCCTGCAGCACGGTCGACAGCACGCGCTCGGCCGTACCGAAGATCTCCGCGGCCCGCACCAGCGCGTCCGGTTCGATCCCGCAGATCTCGCCGACGTGGTCAGGGGTGTACGGCTCGACGGTCTTTTCGAGTTCGGAGAAACCGAGGGTGTGCGCGGAAACGTAGTCCTCGTCGATCCACTTGTTCACGATCAGCTCGCGGACCAGGCCGTTCATCAGGGCCTGGTTGGTGCCGGGCAGTGGGGCGAGGTGGAGACCACCGGATTCCACCGCCGCCTCGGCGACCTTCGTCCGCCTCGGATCGACGACGACCATCACGGGCGGCTCCGGCCCGGCGAGCCGGTCGAGGACACGGCTCCACAACACGGTCTGAGTCTCGGCCATGTTGTGGCCGAACAGGAAGAGCGCGCCGCAGTGGTCGATGTCGGCGTACGTCCCGGGCTGACCGTCGGAACCGAAGCTCTCCTTCATCGCGGCGGCCGACGTGGCCGTGCACAGCCGGGTGTTGCCGTCCATATGCGGGGTGCCGAGGCCGGCCTTGCCGATGACGCCGAGCGTGTAGTACTCCTCCAGGAACAGCTGCCCGCTGGTGTAGAACCCGTGCGACAGCGGCCCGGCCTCGTCCAGCAGTTCCTTGGACCGCCGCACGATCAGGTCCATCGCCGTGTCCCAGCCCGCTTCGACCAGTTCGCCGTCGCGACGGATCAACGGCCTGGTCAACCGGTCCTTCCCGGACCACTGCCACGACCCGTAGAGCCCCTTGGGACCCATCCGGCCGTGGTTGACGAGGTCGGTCTCGCGACCGCGGACGCCGACCATCCGGCCGTCCTTCACCGCGATGTCGCACGCGCACCCGTTGCTGCACAGCACGCAGGCCGACCGGACCCAGCGGTCCACATCGGATTCCGCGACGCCCACCTCGAGATGAGAGTCCGTTCGGCGGGGCCAAGTGTCCCCACGCTGGTACGGCGTCCGTTTTCCCCAGACTTCCGCGATCCGCTCCGGCACCGGGTTTGCGTTCATGTGGAAGCCGTACCACCGCGCTCACCAGCCGAAACACCGGACAAAGCGGACGAGGAGTTCAGGTGGCCGGCTCGGCCGTGAAGGTGACCTGGAAGCCCAGCGCCCGCATCAGCTGCGTGAGCATCGCCTTGGTGTTGGCCTTGGCGCGTTCGAGCAGACCGGACTGGTGCGCTGCCTCACCGATGCGTTTCTCCGCGGCGAGATAGAACGGCCGCTGGTCCTGCACGGAGACCAGGGCGCCGAGCCGATCGATCAGGCCGCGCTCCTGACCGAAGACGTAACTGCGTTCGTTGTCCAAGGTGGGTTTCGCGAGCTTCGGCTCGGGCAGCCGCACCTCGACCGATCGCCGGTCTTCGGACACGGTCAGCGAATTCTCCACCAACGGGCCGAAATCGACGTACGCGTCGACAGAGCCCGCCGCGACGAACAGCGTGCGTTCCCCGGCGATGCTCGCGGGCACCCACTGGACGTCCTTCTCGATGTCGACGACGACCTGGTAGTCGCCGGCCGCCGCGTGATACCGGCTCAGATCCCGGACCGCCTGGAGCACCGCGGGTTGCGAACGGTCCACAGTGGACGTTCCGAACGGGTCGAGCTTCGGCAGCAGCCCGGTGATCTGCAGTGCCGCGGCGACGATGAGGAGCCCGACCAGTGCGAACGCCCCGAGCCGCACCCAGCGCTTCTTCACGCTCACCACCGCCTCTCCACGGCGTGGGTTACCCGGCGGACGCTGCCCCGAAGCGTCCAGGCCGGTTTACCGTGCGATCGGCGGAACCCGATTCCGCACTTGGAGTAGTTTGGCCGCATGCAGAACGTCTTGCCCGCGCCGGAGAAGACCGGGCTGAACATCTCGGCGTTGCACTGGGCGGGTTTCCTCGGAATCGCCGTACTGGTGCTGGTCACGTCCGGGATCGGCCTCCCTTCGGTGCTGGTGGTGGCGCTGGGCGTCGCCGGGATGGCCAGCCTCGTGCTCTCCTGGCTCGGTATCGGACGGCTCGCCGCCGGGCTGCCGGAGCGGCGGCTGTACTGGATCGCGGTGTCGTGGTGCGCGCCGCTGCTGGTCGCGCGCCCGCTGTTCAGCGGCGACGTCAACAGCTATCTGGCACAGGGCCTGATCGCGGCCAAGGGGTTCGACACCTATCTCGTGGGGCCCGCCGAGGCGCTCGGCGCCGATTCGCCGGTGACAATGGCGGTCAGCCACTACTGGCGGGACACGCCCGCGCCGTACGGTCCCGCGTTCGTCGCGCTGGCCCGCACGATCGCCCACGTCGCCGGCGACGCCTTCGTGCCGACGGTGCTGCTGCACCGGCTGCTCGGGCTGATCGGGATCGTGCTCATGGCGTGGGCGCTCCACCGGCTCGCCCGCCGCGTCGGGGTCTCGCCGTCGATCGCCCTGTGGCTGGCCCTGCTCAACCCGCTCGTGCTGTGGCACGTCGTGGCGGGCGTGCACAACGACGGGCTCATGGTCGGGCTGATGGTCGCCGGGCTGGAACTCGTCCTCATGGGCGCGGCGAAGACCGGCGTGGCCCGGCCCGCGCTGATCGCGGCCGGGGTGATCGCGGTGAGCGCGGCCGCGAACATCAAGATCGTGGCCGTCGCCGGTCTGCTGTTCGTCGGCGTCGATCTGTTCCGCCGGGCGACTCCCGCCGGCCGGGCGGCGGTGGCGCTCGGGCTGCCCGCCGGATTCGCCGCCGTCACGGTGGCGATCTCACTCGGCAGCGGGCTCGGTTTCGGCTGGGTCCGGGTGCTTTCCGGGGTTTCCGGCCAGGTCCACAGCTGGATGGCGCCCACCAACGAACTCGGTTTCCTCGTCGGCGGGATCGGCAAGATCTTCGGGGCCGACCTCACCGACGGTGCGATCGAAGTGTTCTCCCTGATCGGCGCCATCCTCGGCCTCGCCGTGGGCGCCAGGCTGCTGTGGCTCACCTACCGCGAGAAGCTGCACCCGCTCTACGCCGCGGGGCTGACCTTCGCTGCGATGCTGGTCCTCGGACCGGTCGTCCAGCCCTGGTATCTCTTGTGGACGGTCGCCCTGCTGGCCGTGAGCCTGACGACGGACCGCGCGCGCTGGATCCTCGCCGTCGTCAGCGCGGTGTTCGGTGTTCTGCTCCCGCCCGCGAACGGCGGCGCCCTGTCCTTGGTGCTGGGCTACTTGATCGCCGTCGTGCTCATCGGCGGCACTTTGTTCCTGCTCAAGCGAAAGGGCCTCTTACCGGAGATCAGGCTCCGCAAGAGCCGGACGTAAAGGCTCCATCGCGCGGGCTTCGCGACCGTGCCGGTGAGTTCACGCTCGGCACGGTCGAGGCAGTCTTCCAGCAGCGCGTCGTGCATCGGCCGCCACAGCAGCGGATAGGTGAACCAGGCCGGGTGCCGAAGCCGCAGCACCATGAGGTGAGAGAGTTCGGTCTCCCCGGTTTCCGTCGCTCGCAGGGTGAATTCGTGGAACCCGTCGAAGCCGCGGGGCGCGGTGAACCTGAACCGCACGGACCTTCCGGGTTCGTAGGACTCCACGTGGTACCGCACCGGTCCGTGCCCACCGTCGGCGCCGACCCCGAGCGGCCGGTCGAACCGCAACGGCGGCCACGTCTCGACGGGCCAGAGCCTGTCTTCGTCCGCGGACAGAGTGTCGATCAGCGCGCCGGCACGCTCCTGTGTCACGCCGACGACCCGGTGATGCCTGTTCCACACGCGCATCGCGCCTCCCAGTTCTAGAGACCTTCCCCTAAAACCATAGTAGAGGATAGTCTCTGAAAATGGGACGGCCACCGCGGCACACCGCCGACGACTTCCTCGACGCCGCTGTACGGATCTTCGCCACCGAAGGGGTCGCCGGGGTGACCATGTCGGCCGTCGCCCGCGAGGTCGGCGCGCCGAGCGGGTCGATCTACCACCGTTTCCCCGGGCGTCCGGCGCTGCTCGCCGCCGTCTGGCTCCGCACGGTGACCCGCTTCCAGCAGGGTTACCTCGAAGCGCTCGAACAGGAACCGGTCACCGAAGCCGCCGTCGAGGCCGCCGCGCAGGTCGTCCGCTGGTGCCGTGCCCATCCCGCCGAGGGAAAGCTGCTCTACGGCGGCGACAGCGCACTCGGCGTCGACGACTGGAGCGCCGAAGACCGCGCCCGCGTCGACGACGCCAACCGCCGCCTCGACGCGGCGATCACCAAGGTCCTGCGCCGGTTGCGTCCGCTGACCGGCCGGAGCACCGACGAACTGATGCTCGCCCTCGTCGACCTTCCCTACGCCGCGGTGAGGCGGCACCTCGACCGCGGGGAGGCGCCACCGCCGCGCACCGTCGACCTGGTGGCCAGGACGACCCGCACGCTGCTGGCGGGCTGAACTCAGCCCCCGGGTGGTGACCCTCGTCAAACCTCCGGGCACCTCGCGCGGCGGTGTGCCATCCTGGTCGTGGAACCTCGTGATCGAGGTCCCCGGACGAGTGGGTGCCGTACCCGGCCAGCGACAAGACGGCACTCTGGGAGCGCGTCATGTCGTGGCTTGTCCTGATCGTTTCGGGTGTGCTGGAAGCCGTGTGGGCCACCGCCCTCGGCAAATCCGAAGGGCTGTCGCGGCCGGTACCGTCGGTGATCTTCGGCGTGACCCTGGTCGCCAGCATGGTGGGTCTCGCGTACGCGATGAAGGATCTCCCCGTCGGCACCGCCTACGCGGTCTGGGTCGGGATCGGGGCTTCGCTCACCGTCGCGTACGGCATGTGGTCGGGCGCGGAAACCGTTTCGGTGGCCCGGATCCTGCTGATCGTGGGGATCGTGGCCTGCGTCGTGGGCCTGAAAGTCCTGCACTGACCACGTAAGAAAAGGGGACCGCCCCCGACGCACGGACGACGTCGGGGGCGGTCGGTCCGGGCGCACCCCTGCGTGTGGCCCGGACGGCTAGGCGGTCAGGCGCGCGCCCAAAGCGCTGGGACGTTCGGCGGCTCCCAACCGACCTGTGCTGTGTGGCCCTGCAGGGCCCGGTAAGAGGCGCCGCCGTAGGTCACCGTCGCGCCGACGGCGTAGGTGGTGCCCGCCGCCCAGGTTCCGCCGGGCGGGTTGTTCGACGTCGTGGTGGTCGGCGTCGTGCTGGAGGGCGGGTTCGAGCCCGAGGTCACCAGGCGCAGGTTGTAGACGCTCAGGATCTCCGAGATCGGCTGGAAGTAGAACGTGCCGCCCGAGCTGCAGTTGCCGGAGCCACCGGAGGTGACACCCTGCGCCTGGTCTCCCGCGAGCCACGAACCGCCGGAGTCGCCAGGCTCGGCGCAGGCGCTGGTCCGGGTGAGGCCGGAAACGGTGCCCTGCGGGTAGTTCACCGACGCGTTCTTCTGCTGGATGGTGCCGCAGCGCCAGCCCGTCGTGGAACCGGAACGGCAGACCGACGCGCCGATCGCGGCCTCCTGCGAACCCGCCACCGGCACGGTGCCCGGGTAGCGGTTCACCAGCGGACGCGGGGTGTTGCCCGCGTCCACGCGGACCCACCCGTAGTCGTTGCCGGGGAAGCTGGAGCCCGCGACGGTCCCGCTCGGGTTCGACGTCCGCGTCCCCGTGGTGCCGCAGTGTCCCGCGGTCACGAAGCCGCCCTCGACCGAGAAGCCGATCGAGCACCGGCCCGAGCCGAAGGTGTAGGCGTTGCCGCCGATGACGTCGATCAGCGGAACCGGGCTTTCGGCGCTGGTCTCGACCCGGACCGCGTCGGCACCCACGCCCGCCGCGGTCGCCCACGATTTCGCGGCCGCCTCGCCACCGGCGTTGGCCAGCACCACGATCGAGTTCGTGGTGGCGTCGACGTACCAGCCGGGCACGGTCTTCGGAGCGGTGGTTCCCTTGGCGTCCAACGACAGCTTCGCCGCGTCGAGCTGTGCGGCACTTCGCGCGACCGTCTTCGGGGTCGCGCCCGCCGCACGGACGACACCTTCCAGTGCCGCGTCGGTGACCGCGACGGTCAGCGTGGTCCCGGCCGCGTCCAGCCAGGATCCGGCGTAGGACGAGCCGAGCCGGGATTTGAGGTCGCTGTCGGCGCGGGCCGCCTTCTGCTCATCGTCGAGTCGGGTCCTCGCCTGATCCGGGCTGATCTTCAGGTCGCGCGCCAAGGCGGCGACGATCTCCGACCGGACCTGGTCGGCGGCCGACACGTTCTGGCCGGCGCTGGCGCTCGGCGTCAGCGCGATGGCCGTGACCAGGCCCGCGCCGGTCAGGGCCGCCGCGGCGGCCGCTACGATCTTTCGGTTCATTTCAGGCGTTTCCTCACCGCGTTCCGGAAGAAGATCTCGTTCCAGACCGTACGAGGCACCTGTCATGAATGGTACATACCATTTAGGTCATATCCACCCAGTGGACTGGACCTTTCGAGCACTTTCGCGCAGGTCAGCGCATCCCCGCGTCGGTGTAGTCCACGCCGTACCCAGGGTTCAACTCCAGGTACTTCGAGTAGGTCGGCCGCCGGTCGATCAGTTCGCCGTACACCGCGCGGGACAGGGCGATCATCTCCGCGGCGAAGGGGCCCATCTCCCCGCGCTCCGACCAGCCGACGAGATTCCGCCAGCTCAGCGGGTTCCCCGCGATCGGGACCGCGACGATGCCGGGGATCTCGTGGAACAGCGGCTGGCACAGCACCACCGCGTGTCCCGATTCGACCATCTCGATGCAGGTCAGCACATCGGTTTCGTACAACGAACGCGGCGTGAATCCCGATCTCGCACAGGCCGAGGCGAAACAGTCGCCGAAACAGCCGTCGCCCGGCGTCGCGCACCACCGCTCGTTCGCGAGCGCGCCGAGTTCGACCTCGGGCCGCTGCGCGCGCTCGTCCCGCGCCGACATCAGCACGAACACCGGATGATGCGCGAGCGTCCGCCAGCGGAGACCGGGCTCCGGCGGCGGCGCGGCGTCACCGCAGACGCCGACGAAGGCGAAGTCCAGCGCGCCCTCGGCGGTCATGTCCGCGAGTTTGTTGGCCGACCACGACGTATGCGTGGCGACGTGGATGTCGGGATGGGTGGTGCCGAGGCGCTGCAGGAGCGCGCCCAGCATCGGACCCGTCGCCGACCCGAGCCGGAGGGTCACCGGCTCACCGGTGCCGGCGTGCTGTGCGAGCCGCGCCGCCTCGTCGTGCAGCGACGACACGGCGGGAAGCACCATCTTCGCCCGGTCGAGGACGAGGAGGCCGAGCGCCGTCGGCCGGGTGCCCGTGTGGTCGCGCAGGAACAGCTTCCCGCCGAGAGTCCGTTCGATGCGCTTCAGTTGTGCTGTCAGTGCAGGCTGCGCCATTCCGAGCGTGTTCGCCGCCTTGGTGATACTCCCGAGTTCGGCGATCGCGCACATGATGCGCAGGTGGCGCAGTTCCAGCTCCATCCCTCTACGTTAGTAGACATAACTGGACTGGACCAGACAAACGGTTGAGCCAAATGGCTTCGTATCGCTTGGTTCGGCGATGCCATCGATGTCAGGAATCCCGGACACGTCAGTGCTCCGGCCGATACTGTCACCACGGAAGCGGCGACAAGGGGGTTCAGTGGCGGACGAGCGTGGACGGATCCGACGATCGCTGGCGCGCGTGATCACCGACGACAACCTGGATCTGTACGTACTGGGCACCGTCGCACTGGTGTTCACCGTCCTGGGCGCGACCGGGATCTCGGACGTCAAAACGCTTTCGTCCGTGGTGACGGCGTTGCTGGCGCTGCTCGCCTTCTCCCAGATCCGCTCTCGAAGGCTGACCGAACAGGTCCGGAACTCCAACCGGGGCGGCCCGGCGTCGTTCTTCGAACCGGAGTTCCCCGCGGATCTCATCTCCCGGCGTGCGGCGGCGTTCGACATCCTGCTCATCGGCCATTCGATGACCAGGACCGTGCAGGGTATGCGCAGTGACATCCGGTCGATCCTCGAATCGGGCGGACGGATCCGGGTGCTGGTCCTGGATCCGACCGACGAAGAGCTGGTCGCCATCGCCGATCGCCGGACCTCCCAGAGCCTCGGGCAGGGGCGGCTGCGGCAGCGGATCCTGGCGACCCTCGACGAGCTGACCTCCTTGAAGAGCAGGACCGGCGGCAGGCTGGAGATCCGGGTGTCGTCGCGGATCTCGTCCGCGGGTTTCAACTGTCTCGACGTCTCCGGCAAACGGGGACTGATCTGCGTGCAGCACTACGAATACCGGCCGAGTGGTGAAGCCGCGCCGGTGTTCACAGTGGAACCGAAGGACGCGCCCTGGTACCGGCACTTCGCCGACGAGGCGGAACGGCTGTGGGAGGACGGCACGCCCTGGCCGCTGTCCCCCGCGGACCAGGTCGCGCGGGCGCGCCGTCCGGTGTTCAGCGAGGACTTCGGCCCCGCGCTCGCCGAGGCGATCGACGGCACGAGCGAACTCCTTGTCACCGGGATGGCCCGCAACACCCTGGTGAACAACAGTTACGGCAAACTCGAAGAACGGTTGCGCGCCGGCGTCAAGATCCGGTTCGTGCTGATCGACCCGCAGTCGCCCGCGATCGGCACCGCGGCCTCCCGCTACTACGCCGTGCGGTCGCCGGAAAGCGCGCGGGAACGTGTCCTCCACACACTTCGAGTGCTTGCCGAGCTGAAACGCTCGACCGGCGGCGACCTCACGGTGCGGCTCGTCGCGCACCCGGTCGCCACGGGAGTCATCGTCACCGGTTCGGCACTGTTCGCCGAGTACTACACCTACCAGGCCGCGGGTGAGCCGAAGTTCGTGCTGCAGCCCACGGACGGCGCGGCGTACCGGACCTTCCTCGGCGAGGCGGAGGCGTTGTGGAACAGCGCGGCACCGCACGACCTGACCGTGGACGACGTGGAGACCGCGGGCAGCTGAGCCGATAACGGTTCGGGAACGGCCGCCCGTCCCGGCGATTCCGCTCTCGTAAAGTGCCTTCTTCCGCACCCAGGGGAGGGTTCGTGCACATCCACGCCAGACGCCGGTCCATCAGCTTCAGCGGCCGGACCATCACGATCAAGGCCGCCGTCAAGGGGCTCAACGACCGGAAACACACGTTCACCGTCGAGAAGATCAGCGGCATCAAGAACATCCCGCCGACGGCGTTCAAGCCGGGAAGGCTCATCTTCGAAGTGAACGGGGCTTCCAAGACGATCGTCGAAGACGTGCCCATGTACGCCGACAAGGTCGACATGAACACCTTCACCTACGGCGGCATGAATTCCAAGCACGTGAAGGAGCTCGAGGCGGCGATCAGGAAGGCGATGAGCGGCTGACCTGCCCGGCGTGTCGCGAAAGCCACTTTCGGGACATCTCACGTCCCGAAAG